>JASFOV010000126.1:0-10103 GCA_050116355.1 Anaerolineae bacterium | reverse complement strand
TAGCTCGGCCATTCATGCGCCGTACAGCCCGCTGGCCCTGCTCCAGGAGGATTTTGAAGGGGGCGACGTGCCGCCCGATGGCTGGACGGAGGTGATCAGCAATACCACCGAAAACTGGCGTCTGGGCAGCACTGGCGCCTACAGCGGCACCTACAAAGCACGGGTCCTGCCCGATACCAGTTCCGCGCCCCAGGACGAATGGCTGCTCAGTCCCGAAGTGGAGGTCACAGATGGGACGCTGTCGTTCTGGTCGGCGGGCAGCGTGGACAACTGCCGCGACACGCAGGACAAATGCGACCTCAACGTCTGGTTGATCTTCGGTCCCGATCCGGCCGATGGCGATGACCAGCTCCTGGGCACGGCGGACGATGCCTGGACCGGCAACTTTGTCTGGTCACAGAGCCTGTTCACCTTTACCCTGACGCCACCGACCACTACCGTGCGCGTCGGGTTCCAATACACTGGGACCGCTGGCGCCGAGGTCAACCTCGACACCATCCTGCTCGAGGGCGAAAAGATCATCGCCCAGGCGATGGCCACCGTCGGCGATGGCGATGTATTTGCCCTTGGCGATGCCGGGATCTTTTCGTCCAACGATACCGACGGCAATGGCCTGGCCAACCTGTTCGAGTCGGACAACGAACAGCTGGCCCACAACGTCTTTGCCCGCGGCCAGGAGTGCGATCGCTCCTGTCCGGTGGCGCTGTTCAAAGACCAGCCACCCCTCCCCGCGGCGGACGATCCCAACGAGCTCGCGCTACTATTGTGGGGCCTCTACTACGATGTGCTCAGCGCCGGGCAGATCGGGACGGTCGACCTGGAGCCGTACTGCAAGGTCATCGTCGCTTCGGGCCAGCCCTACGCCTTCTACCAGACGATATCGAGCAACCGGGCCTGGTTCGAAGGCTGGATCGCCAGCGGCGGCATCTTTGAGCTGCACGGCGCGACGGATCTGGCCAACGATTGGAGCGGCCTGCCCATGCCCGGCGGCTTTTCGATGGCCTGGGATCCCACCGATGATGTGACGCTGCGCGATACGGCCCATCCCATCGCCACCACGCCCTACGCGATCAGCGGCGTCGAACTAGACGGCTGGGGCAACTCAGCCCACGGCTATCTGACCGACCTGGTATCGGTGTCGAGCGAGATCGTGGTCCACGAACCGGCGCGGAAGCCGGCTATCGCCGAGCAACTGATGGAGGATGGCTGCATCCTGGCCACCACGCAGCCGCTGGAGATGGCGTGGGACCAGGGCGACTCGCGCATCCTGGAGAACATGATCCTGGACCGGGAGTGCCAGCCGATCCGCACCTACCTGCCCGTCGTTCTGCGGAACTATCCGTAGTCCATGGAAGGGGCGATCTCGCCCACAGGCAGAGTACCTATACAAAAACGCTTGAGGAGGCAACGATGCAATCAGAAGTCAAAGACACCACCTTCACCTTCACCGACCCGGAGGGGTACGAGATCTTTGCCTATCGCTGGGCGCCACCCGCCGAGGTGACACCCAAGGCGGTCGTCCAGGTCGAACACGGCGCCGCCGAGCACGCGCTGCGCTATGAACGGCTGGCGCGCGTTCTCAGCCAGCACGGCTATATCGTGTATGCCGACGATCATCGGGGCCACTGGAAGACCGCTGGCACGCTAGACAAAGCGGGCATCTGTGGCCCGGATGGTTGGAACTGGATGGTCAAAGACGCCCACCAGCTGACCGGCATCATCAAAGACAACCACCCCGGGCTGCCCGTGTTCCTGTTTGGGCACAGCATGGGCTCGATGATGGCCCAGCAGTACATCCAGAACTGGGGCGAGGGTCTGGCCGGCGCCATCCTATCTGGCACCACCGGCCTCTCTCTGGTGGACGCCGCGGTGCTGCCGCTGGCCGAGCAAGCGGCGCAGGGGGAAGCGGCCGACCAGCCCTCCGAGCTCTTTGCCGGCCTCTTTGCCTCGGTGAACGAACCGTTCGAGCCGGTGCAAACCCCCTTTGACTGGCTGAGCCGGGACGAAGCGGAAGTGCAGAAGTACATCGACGATCCGTGGTGCGGCTTCATGTTCACCAACGGCATGACCTACGAGTTCATGAAGGGCATGGTCCACCTCTACGACCCGGAGAATGAGGCGCGCATCCCCAAGGACCTGCCGGTCTATGTCATCTCCGGCGAGATGGACCCGGTCGGGGCCAACGACGGGGTCATGGCCCTGGTGAACCGCTATCAAGGCGAATTGGGCCTGGAGGATGTCAGCTACAAGCTCTACCCCGGCGCCCGCCACGAGATTCTGAACGAGACCAACCGCGACGAGGTCCAGGCCGACATCGTGGCCTGGCTGGATGCGCGGGCTTCGTCCCGCTAGCGACCAGCATCCTGGCTACCTCAATTTCTGAAGAAGTGGACTGCGGTTGTCCGCAGTTCACCGTCCTCTGACAGCCGTGGGGGGCCGGCCATGGCCCCCCACGCAAGCCCAATCTGTTCCTCTCGCCGTAGACCGATACGAGAGCCTCACTCCCGGAGGTCTACGGATCCTGAAATCCAGCTGCCCATTTCGCCCCAGCAGTGCTCGCTGCAGGGCACGCATATGTGTGTCTGCGCGAAAGCATCGCGCAGTGTCAAGAGCGGAACCCAATAGGCACAGGAGAGAAAGGGTGGAAACCATGAAGACAAACCGGACGCTGGTCAGCATGTTGGTGTTGGGACTGTTGCTGGGCCTGGCAATCGGGCCAGGCTCGGCCCAGGAAGCGAGCCCCCAGGCGGCACCGGGCACCGCATTCACCTACCAGGGCCGGCTCACGGACAGCAGCGGCCCGGTTGGCGGCAGCTGCGACTTCCAGTTCAGCCTGTGGAACGCGGCCGGCAGCGGCGAACCGCCGACCGGCGGCAGTCAGATCGGCTCGACCCAGACCAAGGCGAACGTGACGGTGGAAGGCGGTCTGTTCACCATCCCCGATCTGGACTTTGGGGATGCGGCCTTTACCGGCGACGCCCGCTGGCTGCAGATCGCCGTGCGCTGTCCCGCAGGCAGCGGCGACTATACCACCCTCGCCCCGCGGCAGGCACTAACCCCGGCGCCCTACGCCCTGGCCCTGCCCGGCCTGTGGACCCAGCAGAATGCCACCAGCCCTAACCTGATCGGTGGCTACCCAGAAAATCACGTGGCAGACGGCGTGGTGGGGGCGACCATCAGTGGCGGGGGCCAGAGTGGGGCCTCGAACTCTGTGACCGAGTCTGGAGGGACCATCGGCGGAGGCGAGAACAACTTGGCCAGTGGCGCTTACGCCACGGTCGGCGGCGGCAGGGGCAACGAAGCCAGCGACAATCGCGCCACGGTCGGCGGCGGCACGGGCAACACCGCCAGTAACACCGCGGCCACCGTCAGCGGCGGCGCAGCCAACCATGCCGCCGGCTACCGGGCCACCGTCGGCGGAGGCGAGCTCAACACGATCAGCGGCGCCCATAGCACCATCGGCGGAGGTCGAAGGAACACTATCGACGGCAACGTAGTCACCATCGGTGGGGGTGGAGATAGCGAGGCCAGTGGCGACTATGCCACCGTACCCGGCGGGTTGGAGGCTGCCGCCACCCATTACGGTGAGATGGCCTACGCCAGTGGCAGCTTCTCCGATCAGACGGCAGGTACGGCCCAAACCTCGGTCTATGTGTTGCGCAACCGCTCCACGAGTGCGACCCCAACCGAGCTGTTCCTCGATGGCTACGACGACCGTCTCACCATCGCGGCCGACCGCACCATGGTCTTTGACATCTTGCTGGTGGCCCGCAGCGAAAGCGGCGATTCGATGGGCTGCACCTTTCAGGGCGTCATCGAAAACACCGGCGGCACGACCGCCTTTGTCCAAACGCCTGGCAAGCTCTGTCAGAAAGGTGGCTTGACCTGGGACGCCACCCTTTTGGACGACAACACCCACGATGCGCTCAAGATCGAGGTAACCGGCGCCACCGGCACCTATATCCGCTGGGTGGCCAGGGTGCAAACGGCCGAAGTGTCGTACTAGGCGGGAGGAGAGGCGATGGAACACACAATACCCGGCAAGCTTCTGCTCTTAGCACTCGTCGCCGGCCTGGCACTACTGATCGCCGCCCCCCTCGTGACCCAAGCCGGGGACGGTCCTTCGGCTACGCTCGGGACAGGCTACGGGCTGACTTGGAGCACCGTGGACGGCGGTGGCTACACGTTCAGCCGCGGCGGCGGTTACACGCTGGGCGGCACGGCCGGCCAGCCGGACGCTGGCCTGCTCACCGGCGGCGGCTACCAGCTCAGCGGCGGCTTCTGGGCACGCGGCGGAGCGCATGGGATCTACCTGCCGCTGGTGATGCGCCACTGGTCCCTACAGTAGCCAGGACATGCCACCGGCCTGCCTGCCGGACGCCCGCCTCACAGCCAGGCAGGCCGCTGATCCGCATACGGCAGATCACAACATTTTTGGCAACCGGACCGCCAGTCCCAACGGAAAGGGATGGGCGGTCCGGTATGGCCGGATGTTCCAACACCACAGTCTGGACACGAACCACCTTGGCCTAGACAACATGGCCAGGACGTGGTATGCTCGGAGAGGTCACGCGGCTTCACAGAACATCTAGAGAGGACACATCGCAGATGCAATACCGCAAGATGGGATCGTTGGATTGGGAGGTCTCGGCTCTGGGCTTTGGTTGCATGCGCCTGCCGCCCAGAAGGTTCAACCGCATGCGCGCAGACACGGACGAGTCGATCCGGATCATCCGTCACGGCATTGACCTGGGCATCAACTACATTGACACGGCCTGGCCCTACCACCTGGGGGATAGCGAGCGCATCGTTGGCCAGGCGCTACAGGATGGGTACCGGGAGCGGGTTCACTTGGTGACCAAGCTGTTTATGCCTTTGGTCCGGGAGACAGAAGCTTTTGACCGCTACTTGAACGCGCAACTGGAGAAACTGCAGACCGACTATCTGGATATCTACCTGTTCCACGCCCTGAATGCCGGAGCCTTTGAGAAGGTAAAACGATTGGGACTGATCGAAAAGATGGAAGAAGCAAAACAACAAGGCCGCATTCGCCACATCGGATTCTCCTTTCACGATACCTTCCCGGTCTTTAAAGAGATCGTCGACTACTATGATTGGGACATGGCCCAGATCCAGTACAACTATATGGACACCGGCATCCAGGCGACCCGCGATGGCCTGGCCTATGGTCACAGCAAGGGAATCGCCATGGTTATCATGGAACCGCTCAAAGGCGGGCAGTTGGCCAACCCGCCGGCCGCGGCGCTGGAGATTATGCACGAAAATGGACATGGACGCACGCCCGTTGACTGGGCCTTGCAGTTCCTCTGGAACCGCCCCGAAGTGGCAACCGTTCTGAGCGGCATGGGCAGCCGGCAGATGGTCGATGAGAACTGTGCCAGCGCCGACCGCTCGGGCATACACTCACTGAGCCGCGAGGAAGAGGACGTGATCACCCGACTGGCCGAGGTGTATCGCAGCCAGATCCTGGTGCCCTGCACGGCCTGTGAGTACTGCATGCCCTGTCCCGCCGGAGTCAACATCCCCCAGAACTTTGCCATCCTGAACAACCTCGCCCAGGAGCACAGCCGCATCAGGCGCTGGCAGGCAAAAAGGGCCTATGGCAAGCTGACCAGCTCGAAGGCAGAGCTTGACCGCGAGAACCCGAACGGCAATGCGTCCCTGTGCATTGACTGTGGCTCGTGCCTGGAAAAGTGCCCGCAACAGATCAACATCCCCGTGGAACTGGAGAAGGCCCACGCCATTCTGGGCAAACGACAAAAGATCTCAGATCACTATTCTTGAGTGTAGGACGGTCCAGGCAGCCCCGGGGGACCAACCGTGCCGGGGCGCCGTAGGTGCCACACCCAGGGAGGTCGTCAACAAGATGCTGATCATATGTAGCAGTCTTTACTACTCCGTCTCAACCTCGACTTCTGTGCTCATCCCCCAGCGCAAGCCAGGGGGTTGCTCATCAAGTTCCACATAGACGGTATAGACCACATCCCCGCCGATGATCGTCGCTTGAGACGCAATGCCCACCACCCGCCCCTCGATCTCCTCGCCGAGGGCCTCCACAAAGATAAGCGCTCTCTGCCCCAGCGCAACCTGGGCAACATCACGCTCGCTAAGGTCGGTCGTCTCCACGCGCAGCTGTGCCAGGTCAGTGAGAGCTAACACCATCTGTCCGGGGACCACTGCCTCACCCGGGCTGATCGTCAGGGCACTGATCGTACCTGCAAAGGGTGCGCGCAGCTCAGCTTGCTCCAGCGATACGCGGACAACATGCGCGGCGGCGTCAGCCTGAGCCACCTGGGCCCTGGTCGCGGCGATCTGTTCTACCGTGGGCCCTTCCCTCAGGAGGGAGAGTTGTTGTTCGGCCTGGGTCTGCTGGGCTTTGGCCGCCTCCACCGCCGCCGACGCCTGGCCCACCTGGGCACAAGCAGCCAGCGCCTGGTCCTGCGCCTGGATGATCTGCACGCGCGCCGCCTCCTCCTGGGCCGCTGCCCCCTGCCGTTGGGCAGCGGTGGCTCCCTCGAACAGGGCGTCGTACCGGGCCCTGGCTGCCTCGCGGGCAATCGTCGCCTGCTCCAGGGCCAGCGCTTCGGGCCGCATCTGGATTTCGGGTGAGCCTGCCACCCGGTCGTACGCCGCCTGGGCTTGCTGGAGTTGCGCTTCAGCCAGTCTTAGTTCCGCCTCGGCCGCCGCGATCTGTCCTGCCCGCGGGCCCGTATCGAGTTGGCCTGTTTGAGCTTGAGCGGCCTTGAGAGCCGCCTCGGCCGCCGCAACCCCCGATTGGGCGCCGGCGCATTGGGCCTCGGCGCTCTCCTCTGCCGCTTCCGCCTGGCTGACCAGCGCCTGCGCCACAGAGATTGCCGTCTCGGCGAGCGCAATCTCGCCCGGAGAGGGACCGGCCAATAGTAGGTCGAGGTTGGCCTGGGCGGTCTGCACGGCCGCCTCGGCCTGCGCCACCAGCGCTTCCTGGTCAGCCGTCTCCAGCGTGGCCAGCACCTGCCCCGGCTCCACTTTGTCGCCCAGGGCAACGTTCACCGCTTGCACCCGTCCGGGGATCGTGAAGCTGAGCTGGGCCTCATGCACGGCCACGACTTCGCCCGAGGCCACGACGCCGCCGCGGCTGCTGCGACCGGGCTCAGCCACGGGAGGAGGAACTGTAGGGAAGGGAGTCGGCTGTTCCTCGCGCCCCAAGTCACAGCCAACCAGTACTACCGCGACCAATAGGAGTATAGCCAAACGCTTGTACATGGTATGTACCTCTTGCTTCCAACTCAAAGAACAGCCTGCCGCCGTACAAGGCCAGCCACACACTAGGCGTGTCTGCTGTTTTCCGCGACCTTGCCATCGCGTACCTCGACCACGCGCCGGGCAAAGGGAAACACGCGCGGGTCGTGGGTGGCAAAGACAAAAGTGGTACCCGTGTCCTCATTCAGCCGCTGCATGATCTCCATGATCTGGCGACCGTTCTCCGTATCCAGATTGGCCGTTGGCTCGTCGGCCAGCACCAGGACGGGATCGACGGCCAAGGCACGGGCGATGGCCACCCGCTGTTGCTCACCGCCGCTCATCTGGTCGGGACGGTGGCGAGCACGTTCCGTGAGGCCCACCGCCTCCAGTAACTCGTTGGCCCGCTCCCGCCGCTCTGCTCTCTTTCTCCCGGCCAATAGCATTGGTAGATCGACGTTTTCGTAGGCCGTGAGCCCGGGGATCAGGGCAAAGAACTGGAAGACAAAGCCAATGGTACCTTTGCGCAGATCGGCCCGCTTGTTGGCTTTGAGCCGTGAAACGTCCTGTCCGTTGATGCGCACCCGGCCATTAGTCGGCCGGTCCAGGCAGCCCATCAACTGCAGTATCGTTGTCTTGCCCGAGCCTGACGGCCCGACGATGGCCGTGAACTCGCCTTCATCGATGGTCAGGTTGACACCACGCAAAGCGTGCGTTTCCACCTCGCCGATCTTGTAGACGCGGGTTACGTCCTGTAGTTCGATGACGCTCATCTCACTCCTCCCTGCCTCCAGAAACCGGATTTCCTGTCATCATGCTCGCTGGTACGATCAGAAGGCTCGCAGCGCATCGATGGGCTCTTTCCGCGTCGCAAACCAAGCCGGGTACAGCGAAGCCGCCAGGATGATGACCAAGCAGACCATAGACAACACCACCGTGTCCCCCCAAACGTACGTGCCATAGAGCGTATTTCCTAGGGCGAATCCACTGCCGGCACCAGCAACATCGGACATATCCAAATCGCCCAAGGATATGCCCACGTTTACCAGATAATACGCCGCCAACGATCCAAGGCCCACACCCAGGAGAATGCCCAGCGCGCCCAACGTGGCAGACTCCATCAAAAACATGCCCATGATCTGCCGCCCCTTCATGCCCAGCGCGGCCAAGATGCCCATTTCTCGTGTGCGTTCAAAGACGGACATCAGCAAGGTATTGGCCACGACCACGGCGACGATGGCCATCACGATCCCGTAAAAAAGGTACAGGATGCCCATCGCCGACTCGGTGAGGGTCAACATCATCTCGTTCAGATCACGCCAGGTTTGGACATCCAACCCCGGGGCGTTCAGCGCGGCTGCAACGGCGTCGGCGCCCTCCTGGTCGTCCAGCACGACCACGACCGCGCTGGCTCGGTCCCCCACCCGCGTGAACGCCTGCGCCTTTGCCAGCGGCATAAAGACCGTCACATCATCAAAGCCCGGGATACCCGAGTCGTACAAGCCGCGGATATCAAAAATGGCCTCGTCCGGCAGTTCGTCCGAAGTATTGACCAGCAGGCTGATGCTATCACCCACAGCCAATCCCATGGTCTCGGCCAACCGCCGGCTGATCAGGATGCCGTTCCGGTCATCGGGGGCCAACCACGTGCCGGCAACCAGCCCTTCGCGAAAGGGCGTCACCGTCTCGGCCAGCGGGTCGACGCCATAAACCCGCAGCCCAACCGACTCGTCGACCGTATTCAGGATACCGCTGCCCCACAACACCGGCGCTGCGTCCCGCACATTGGGCAACCCCTTCGCCTGGGTGGCTACCACCTGCGGCTCCTGCAAGAGATCCTCCCACTTGAGGCTGACTCTATCCGCATCGTAGGATTCAGCGCGCACCTGCACGTGCCCCGTCTCTACCCGGATGTTGTTTTTGACGGAGGTCTCCATCGCGCCCATTTCGTAGCTGTGAAGCGCAATGACCAGCGCCAGGCCCAGCATCACCGCGATCATGGTCAATGCCGACCGGCGTTTGTTGCGTCTCAAATCGCGAACGGCAATCCTCCATAGTCTGAACATGGGTCTTCTCTCCTCAGCTTGCACCGAACGGGCAGCCGCTCCTGCAATTCAGATCTGGCGCGAACCCAACAACATCTAGGCCGACACGCAGTGCAAGGCCTCCTACCTTACACGTAGTGTAAGGCCTCGGCCGGCTCCTGCTTGGAGGCTTGCCAGGCCGGGTAGAGCGAGGCCAACGCGGCAATGATGGCCACGGTCAGCGCTCGTTGCAGAAAGACGTCGATCCCGATTCGGAAGTAGAGCCGGTCGCCCAACAAACCCATGAAGGCGCTGATATCACTCAGGTCGGCCCCGTACAGAGACATCATATCGATGCCAACTCGTCCCAAATAGGCACCGATTACCCCACCCAGCAGGCAGCCGCTCACCGCACCCAGCAAACCGATGAGCACCCCCTCCAGCAGGAACAGCACCATGGTCTCCCAGCGCTTCAGGCCCATCGATCCCAGGATGCCAATCTCGCGCGTCCGCTCGAATACCGCCATCAGCATGAGGTTGAGGATGCCAATGCCGGCGATGGAGAGGATGATCAGCCCGAAGGCACCCATAACCTGGTCCTCGATCGCCATCAATTCCTTTATCGTGGGATCCAGAGTGTCCCAGGCATCGACCTCGTAGCCGGGCAACACCGGTTGCAGCCTCTCGACCACCTCCGCCTCCTGTCCCACCCCTTGGAGGTAGACACCGATCTCGGTGGCCTGATCGCGCAGGTCATAGAGCGTCTGCGCCTCCAGCAGTGAGACATAGAGTTGAGCCTCCTCTATGGCCTTGATGTCCAGGTCATAGAGGCCGACGACG
>JASFOV010000125.1:0-10132 GCA_050116355.1 Anaerolineae bacterium | reverse complement strand
TCGTCGAACGAGAGAAACAAACGATTGACAAGTCCCGCCTTCTGCTGGAAGCGGACCTGCTTGCGCAAGCGAGCCAAACCCAGCGCTTTGGCAATGCGGAACATGCGCAGCGGCGTGTAGCCCAAACGGAACAGCAACCGTTTTGTGCTCGTCCACGGCGTGCGCTTGAATTTGAGCAATCCCAGGCTGGCGAGCCAGTTGTTGGTCAGGAAAAAACTATGGACAGACCCAAAGCCGTGATCTGACATCACGACGACCAGCGTGTCGGAATCGATCTGATCCAGTAGGCGCCCCACGTCCGCATCTACCTTGCGGTGGAACTCCAGAATCCGATCCCGGTAGCGATCTGCTTCGGTTTGGTCATAGCGCGGATGGTGTGGATCCAGCAGCCGCCAGGTCTCGTGCTGGACCATATCGGTATCCCAATAGACCACGGTAAAGAGATCCCATGGCTTGTGCTTCATCAAGTATAGAGCAGCCTGCGTACGGTTCTCCACACTCGCGGTCAGATCGTCCAGGAAGCGATCCAATCGATGGGTCGACCGATAGCGCTCATCCGGCGACAACTGGAAGCCGCCCAGTTGCGCTTCCAGCTCCGGCTTGAGCTCCGGCGGATAGGCCCACTCACTATCGGGGCCGGGCGCCAGAAAACCGCTGATCATGAACCCATCCACCGGTTCGGGCGGGTAGGTGGTGGGAATGCCCAATAGGCCCACCCGATAGCCGGCATCGTTCAGCCAATTCCACAGCGAACGTGTCTGGCGGCTGGTCGAGTTGATCATGGTCACCTTGTAACTATCGGCCCCCGGATAGACAAAATCGACCAAGCCATGCTTTCCCGGATTGACCCCGGTGACAAAGGAGCTCCACGAAGAGGAACTGATGGGTGGCAGCGTGGTACGCAGCTTGCCCCAAGCCCCATCGTCCATGAGGCGCTGCAGGTTGGGTAGCTCGCCGGCCTCGATCCAGGGACCCAGCAGGTCGAACGTCACACCATCCAAGCCAATGACCAGCGTTCTCATCCGAGGTACCCCAGCCCTTCCAAGCGTTCCATGATCTCCTTTTCGCCTTCCTCCGTATAATCAATCCCGCCCGGCCCAGCCTCCGACGCAAGAACCTCCTGGATCTGGGGTGGATAGGCCTGAAGATACCCTTCGTCAAACGCCGCCTCAAGGACGTGGCCATCCATGTCGGAGGGCACCGGCAGGCCCATGACATGCAGCACCGTGGGCGCGATGTCATGGATCACCGCTCCCTGGATCTCGGTGCCAGACCGGATGCCGGGTCCAGCCATGATCAACATGCCGTCATCGCGGTGCATGCCCGAGTAGCGATACACAGTAGACACCGTAGACCGGTGGCCGAAATCGGCCAGACCAAAAAAGATGTCCGATGGTTCCGCCGGTCGCAGGATCAGATCCGGAGCTCGCTCTAGGTGTGGCCCGCTGTAGACCTCCTCCCGCCGCACCACCTGGCCGATCAACTTGCGCCCGGTATCCGGGTGACGAAACTCATAGGCCTGTCGCGTGATCTCATCACACACGGCTTCGTACTCGGCGCCCGGCTCTACGACACCTTTCGGTTCGCGCCCCTTGACATTTATGTAAACAGATCCCAGGTGACGGCCAAAGGAATAGGCTCTGGACTGGGTCCAATCCACATCCAAGAACGACAGAAATGCGATCTTGAGCAAGTGATCCACAAAGTAGCCGGCCACATACTCGGCCTGCTGAGCCAGACCCAAGCGATCCGCCACCTGGTGGACGTTCCGCAGCGTGAAGCCGCTGCGGAACATCAGCTTCTTCAAGCGGGTCCACAGATCGCCCTTGAGTTGCAGCATCCCGATCTCGATAAGCCAATTATTCAGAACGATAAAGTTATCCGCGCGTCCCATGCCGTGGTCAGATAGCACGATGACTTGGGTATCCTTGTCGGCGTATTCCAGCAGCCGACCGATGGTCTCGTCGACCTTGACAAAGTAGTCACGTACGAACGACTCTCGATCCTCGCCATCGGTCCGCCACGGATGGTTGGTATCCAGATAATGCCACATCTGGTGCAGGAACCGGTCAGTGTCAAAAAAGACAGCCATGAATACGTCCCATGGCTTGGTCTCGGCCAAGTACAAGGCGGTGCGCGTGCGCATATCCAACAGGTCGTACGACGCTCGCAGGAAACTATCCCGGCGACCCTCGGTGAAGGTCTCCGTGGGATAGATGCGGTAGTCGCCCAGTTCCCGCTCGAGCTCAGCGGCCAGTTCTGGCGGGTAGATATAGTCATCCGCGGTATAGGGCGTCAGCCAGCCACTGACCATAAAGCCATTGACGGCCTCGACAGGATACGACATGGGAAGATTCAGGACGCCCACATGGTACCCAGCCTCGCCCAAGTAACGCCAGATCGTCGCGCCGCTGCGCAGCGAGGCGTTCACCGGCGGAAAATTGTAGGTCCCCTCACGGCGGTACAAAAAGTCGTAGATTCCTGTCTTCCCGGGGTTCTTGCCCGTTACAAAGGAGGACCAAGATGGCCCCGAAGTGGGTGGTACCGTAGACCGCAAGTGGCCGACTGTCCCTGTCTCCATCAGCCGTTGCAGATTGGGTAAATATCCGCCACCCGCCCAGCGCCGGATGATGTCGAGCGGCACACCATCCAGACCAATCACCATCGTCTTTTTTGCTCTTTCCATCGTACCACTTTCTAACTTGAATGCCCGAGCGTGAAACCGACCCAGACCTTGCTCCCTGCCGGGTCGGGTATCTAGATCTCTTCACCAAAAAGCGAGCTAAACCTGCAGAACACAATATATCCGGCGACAAAGATGATCAGGCAGGTAGCGATCGTCCGCACCAGAAAATCCAAACCAGTCGGCACCCCATGGTAGAGCACATCACGGTACGAGGCGATCAGAGACGCCATGGGGTTGAGGCGACGCGCCCACAGCTGGACGTTGACACTCATCCCCAGAATGTTCTGGCTCTCAGGCAGAACCGTGATCGGATAGAATATCGGTGTCAGAAAGAACCAAGCCTGCAGCACAACAGACAGGATATGTTCCGTGTCCCGGTAGAAAACATTGGCCGCCGATAGCAGAAAAGCCATCCCCGCTACAAAAAAGACCTGGGCCAAGATGATCAGCGGCAATATGAGGATCGCCCACGTGATTCCCATCCGAAAGACAAACAACATCCCGAACAATACAATGAGAGCTATCAAAAAGTGAACCAGGTTGGACAACACATCAGATAGCGGCAGGATCTCTCGTGGGAAGTAGACTTTCTTGATCAGATTGGAATTGGCCACAATAGAACCCGTCGCAGATGCCACCGAGGACGAGAAAAAGCTCCACGGCAGGAACCCGCACATGAAGAACACCGGAAAGTTCTCTTGCTGATTGCCTCCGGGGATCATGATCGTGAACACAACAGTAAAAACCAGGGTCATCAAGAGCGGGTTCAACATAGACCACAGAATCCCAAGGGCCGAATTCTTGTACCGGACCTTGAGATCTCGCAGGACCAGGTTCTTGAGCAGCTCTCGATAATGAATTAGTTCCGAAATTCGACCGATCATACCGGTTCTCTCAGCAACTCAGCTTGTGTGCTGGTGATCAAGTGCTAACTCGTAGGTTTGGTGGATCACCTCGGCAGCAGAATCCCAGGAATAGCTCTCTTGGACCCTACGCCGCAGGATGAGGCCACGATCAGGGTTGGCTTCACCCTCAAGCGCTTCCAACAGACCACGTGCCAGCGCCGCTGCATCGCCCGCTGTAGCGTAAATGCCCTGCTCACCCAAATACTCCCGGCTAACAGGCACATCAAAGGCAACGGTGGGCATGGCCATGGCCATGTAATTCAAGATCTTGCCGTTCCCCTCTGTGGCCGACAACTTTGGTGCCACGGCAACATCGCCTACGGCCAAATAGTCCCGGGCTCGCGGATACGGAATGACGCCTGTGAACGTGCAATGATCAGCAATGCCTAATTGGTGGGCCTTGTGCCGGTAGTGCTCGACAGCCGGGAAACCCATGATCAAGAAGTGGACCTCAGATTGTCGCTGCAACACCTGTCGCGCCGCTTCCAACAGCACATCGGTTCCTTGGTACTCGGCCAACAATCCCAGGTAGGCGATCACCTTGCGCGCTGGCGGGATACGGAGTGACTGCCGCCTCCTTGCCAGCAGCGATTCTTCTTCATCGCTGGCTGGAAAGAACGCCTCCGGATCTACGCGATCAGCGACAGTGTAGATCTTGTCTGGTTTGCAGCCAAACTCCTCAACCAACAGCTTTTCCGCATTGTGTGAACTGGTCAGGATTACGGGTGACCAAAGATCGATTTTGGTTTCAAGCCAGCGCAACGGCCGGTACACCCAGCCATCGCGTCTCAGAAACTTGTGATCCACCATCTCGCTCGTGAGGCTGCCTTGAAAGTCAAAGATCATGGGAATGCGCAACAGAAAACCGATGACCAGACCGATGAGAGCCCCTTCGTGCATGTGAGCATGAATAATGTCTGGGCGGCGTCGCAGTGCTGCGAACAGAACCGTCCAGAACAACAGTAGATCAAACCCAATCTTGTGAGGAGACGAACCGACCACATAGTGCTCGCGGAATGGAATGCTCAGCGTACGCCGGATATCAAGATCCGCCACATCCTGGCCGTTTCGATAGGTACAGATCGATACCTCATCGCCCAGCCGCTGCAGCGCTCGCGCCTCCTCCAGAATACGCACAGAGCAGCCGTAATCGGAGAAAAAAGAGGTCGGGGCGATCATCAAGATGCGATATTTCCTTGTAGCGCTCGCCACTCTTTCTCCCACGGTCCGTCCGGTTGCTCCTTGCGTATGAAATAGAATACCCCGTGCGGATACGGGGTAGCCGCGCATGATTCTACCGCATGTATCAGATAAATGCAAGCAATACTGCCCACACGACCTCACCCCGGGCAGGTTGCCCGCCGATTGGTTTTCGAGTATAATTCCTACCAATAGAGCAAAGTTCGACGGCCTACAGCTTACCCTTCTATACTTCTTGGAGGATCGACATGGAATCCAAAGTGATCAACCTTCTCGACATTGCAGTGGAGCCACAGCAGTACGGCCCCGCATTCTCCCTCGAAAGTCCAGACCTGGACTGCAATTTCCTGCGCTTTGACGCCGGGGAGGGTGTCCCCCTTCACATCAATGCCCAGGTGGATGTGGCAGGCATTGTGCTAGAGGGTGAAGGCTTCTTGCAGGTGGACGGACAGCAGCACCTGCTTGCCGAGGGCGATTTCTTCTACATTCCCAAAGGCACAGCCCGCAAGCTCCGGAGTGCGGGGGGTCCGTTCGCCTACCTCAGTTTTCACGCCCGGCGCCCGTGCCTTACGCCCGAAGGATGAACAGATCAGCGTGCTCCCCGCCTGTTCCAGTCTGATTCAAGAGAGGAATGCGGTCGGACTAGCACGCATAGAAAATGGTAATTTAGATCAGAATGTGATAGAATAAATTCACTATCAGCCAGAAAACGGAGAACCATGTTCTATGCCTGATGTAGTCGCAGTGGGCGACGCCAATGTGGACATCATTGCCCACTTCCCCGCGTATCCCAGCAAAGGGGAAGACGCCCTGGCCCATTCAACAGAGATCCACTGTGGCGGTTCTGCGGCAAACACCGCGATCGCCTTGGCGCGAATGGGGATCAACGTCAGCCTGATCTCCCGTGTCGGCCCCGATTCCTGGGCACTCAAGGTGCTCTCTTGCCTCAACGAAGCCGGTGTGGACCCTCAGGGCCTCCAACGCGACTCTGTGACCATGACCGGGCTGATGTATGTCATTGTCACCCCTGACGGCGAGCGTACTATTTTCGGTGACCGGGGCGCCAATGTGCGCACCGATCCCAGCCAGATCCGCGCCGAGGAGATCCAACAAGCCCGGGTGCTCCATTTGTCAGGCTATGCCCTGCTGGCCGAGCCACAGCGCAGTGCAGCCTTACAGGCTTTCGAAACTGCCCGCCAGAACAGGCTGAGCGTGACGCTCGATCCTGGCATGAGTCTGCCCCACGTAGCCCTTCAAGATCTACAGGCGCTTCTGCCAGCGGTTCACATCCTCTTGCCCAGTCTCACCGAAGCGCAGCAGCTTACCGGACGGCGCGAGCCCCAGGCCTGCGCCCAGGCCCTTTTGGCGGCCGGCGTGCAGGTCGTCGCCCTCAAGCTCGGCCGGGATGGCTGCCTGGTGTACAGCACCAGCGGCTCCTTGCGAGTGCCAGGCTTTGCGGTCGACACATTGGACAGCACAGGAGCTGGGGACGCTTTCGCGGCCGGATTCATTGCCGGCTTTTTGGATGGCCTAGACTGGCACAGCGTAGCTGTGCTGGGTAACGCGCTGGGAGCGATGGCTGCGGCCCAGGTTGGCGCAGGGACCGGCGTCACCGAGGCTCAAAAGGTGCTCGCTTCGCTGGGCGACTACTTTGACAACTCCAGCCAGAGCGAAAGCCAAGAAGCGATCAGGCGCGTGTCCCAATTCATCGAAAAACTTGCAACAGCGTCAAGCGAGGAGGAGCGACCATGGTGGACGTAACATGGAAGAAGCGATTAGATGACCTTAGACTCGAAAGCCTATCTGATCTATTTGGAGTGGACAAGCCGGTCATCGGCATGGTGCATCTGTGGCCGTTGCCCGGTGCGCCAGGCCATGACGGCTACGGCATGGACACCATCCGCGAACACGCCTTGGGCGATGCCGGGGCGCTGCTAGCGGGCGGAGTGGATGGTCTCATCGTCGAGAACATGTGGGATTTGCCCTACTATGTCGGCGCCGATCCCCAGATCGAGGCGGTAGCCGCCCAAGCCATCGTGGCTCGTGAGGTCGCTCAAATGGCTGAGGTTCCCGTCGGTGTAAATGTCATCCACAACGGGTGGCAGGCCGAACTGGCCATTGCTGTGGCCGCTGAATTGGACTTTATGCGGGTCTGCATTCTCACCGGGGCGCGCCTCTGGGATACAGGCGACCTAGATCAGGGCTGCGCCGCCGACCTCCTTCGCCGCCGCAAAGAACTCAGCGCCGAGCACATCAAGCTCTTTGCCGATGTGGACAAGAAACACTCGGTCCCCTTCCCGGGTCTTGATCTGGAAACACACATCGAGTGGACCGAGTTCTACCGGGCCGATGCCCTGATCGTATCCGGGCGTATGACGGGCGCTGCGCCGCCGCTGGCAAAGGTGCGTCGGGCCAAAGAAGCGGCTACCCGTCCCATCTTGATGGGTAGCGGCACCACCGAACACAACATTGCTGATTTCCTACGATATGCTGATGGCGCCATCGTGGGCAGCAGCCTGAAAGTGGACGGGCTAGCTGAGAACCGGGTAGATATCGACCGGGTCCGACGCTACATGGCGGCCGTCCGCTCCGTTCGAGAATCGTGACCATCAGCTTCTTTGTCAAAACAGGAACGCTCCCGCGGATCAACCTGGCGGGAGCGTTTTGGCTAGCGTCCATGCCGCGTATAGTCGGGTAGAATCAGAGGCGATTCGAGCTCAACCTCGACTCCCGCGCTGGCCAGCTCTTTTTCCCAGACGTCTACGTGCGCCAGAGTCAGTTTGCCCAAAGAGACATCCTTGGCCCGCTGTCCAGCGGCCCTGCCAGCCCGCCGCCCATAGACCGTAACCTCCAGTAGCGAGTTGCCCATGAGCCGGTTACGGCCGTGCACCCCACCGCTGATCTCGCCCGCGCCATAGAGATTGGGAATACTCGTAGCTCCATCCGGCTTCAGCGTCACGCCCCCATTCTGATAGTGCAGGGTTGGATAGACAAGAATGGGATCTCTGATCATATCAATACCAAAGCGGTCAAACTGGCGGACCATGGCCGGCAGTTCTTTCTGAATAGTGCCTGGGCCATGAAGGATATCGATCATGGGCGAGTCGAGCCAGACGCCAACAAATCCGGAGGGCGTATCGACCCCGTTACCGTTTTCGAGACACTCGCGGATGATGGCACTGGCCTCTACATCGCGTGTCTCACGCGGGAAGACAAACTGATTGCCGTAAATATTGCACACCTGGGCTCCCAGACCACGCACCTTTTCAGTGACCAACAGACCCACGATCTGAGTCGGATAGGCCGCCCCGGTGGGATGATATTGCATCGTATCCAAAAACGATACATCCGCTCCCAGCCGGTAGGCCAAGATGACCCCATCACCCGTCGCTCCATAGTGGTTGGTAGTAGCGAATCCCTGGTAATGTAGTCGCCCGCTGCCCCCTGTAGCAAGAATCGTCGTTTTGGCCCGCACTACATAGTGCTCTTCGGTTTCTAGGTTCAGGAGCACCGCACCCGCACACTGGCTTTTGTCATCCATAAGCAGCTCGACAGCGGGCGAGAACTCAACGACTGTAATATCCTCCGGATAGGAGCGGACCTCATCGCGCAAGGTGCGCATGATCTCGGCTCCCGAATAGTCACGGGCTGAGTGCATGCGCTTGCGACTCGTACCACCGCCGTGGATTGTAACCATCGACCCATCCGGCTCTTTGTCGAACATGCAGCCTAGACCTTCCAGCCAGGCAATGACCTCCGGCGCATCGCGGACGAGAGCTTCTACCAGGTCAGGATCGTTGGAAAAATGGCCGCCGCCCATGACGTCCAAATAATGGAGGATGGGGCTATCGCTGGGCTTATCGGCGGCTTGAATGCCGCCCTGAGCCATCATGGTGTTTGCATCGCCGTGGCGCAGCTTGGTGACCATCATAACCTTGGCGCCCTGCTCCCGAGCCAGCAGCGCCGCCGCCGACCCAGCACCCCCACCTCCAATAATGAGCACATCGGTGTCAAAGTCAATCTGCTCCAACTCTAGATCGATGTCTCGCAGCAAGGAGTGACCTTCCAGCAGGTCAGCCAACTCATGAGGGGTACGCAGACCCTTAGCTGGACCGACACGCAACTCCCGCATACCCTCGGGCTTGTAATCGGGATGGAACTTGCGAAGAACCTCTTGCTTTTCAGAGGGGTTCATCATCGGCCAGGTTTCTTGCAGCCGGGCTGACCGGGTCGCCTCCACGCGCTCGATCGATTCCCGCATAGCAGGGGTATAACCTTCCATAGCTTGCTCCTTTATTCACTACCCGCCAGTCATAGAACCCAAACGCTTATTCTGGCTCAATATCTCGCGTGTTATACATCTTTCGCAGGTCAGCGTCGGGCAAGGCCTTGATCTGGACAAACTCCTCATCGTACTTGCCTTGATCTATCTCTCGGACCCGCGCCGCCAGATGCTCTGATCTTGGGGCCAAATATCGCCCATAGAGCCGCCGGGCCAGAATGGCGATATTGGGTTGGGCTTCTTCTGCCGGACACCGCGAAACACACATCCCGCACATGATGCAGTCAAAGGACAGATCAGCCACGCGCGCGATATCACCCCGCATGGCGGCCGCCATATAGTCCTTGACTTGTAGGTCCTGTGGGCAGCTCTTGGTGCATGTGCCACAACCCAGACATTTCAGGACCTGAGGGTAGAGCTTGACCAGGGTCGCAAAAGTGGGCTCTAACTCGTCCAGGCGATAGTGAGCCCGGTCCGCAGGATAGAAGGGGATCTGGGTCAGGTGCATCCCTGGCTGCACCAAGGTCCCGCAGGCCAGACCAATATAGAGCTTTGGATCGTCCTCGATGCGGTACACCGTGGCACAGGCACCACAGAATGCAGCCCGGCATCCCACACCGCGGATCAACTTGTAGCCGGCGTACTCGAGGGCGCCCATAATCGTGAGCGAATTGGGCACTTGATACCGTTTGCCCATGATATAGATCGGGATCATGTCGACTTCAGCCATACCAACCTCCCAAATATGAACCTTGCTGAGCGCTGAGAGACGTGCCTCAGCCTTACAACCAGATCGGGTCGTGTGAGCCTCAGGAAGAGGGCTTTGTGCCCAGCGCCGTCAACTCCTCCTCGCGGAACTCTTGCACCGGCGCCGCTTCCTCCACACTGCGCCCCGGATGGTAGTCAAACAACGCCTGCGCCTTCTCGCCCACTGCCCGGAACACCGTTGCCACCGGTATCTCCACCGGGCACACATCACTGCACAGCCCACAGCCCACACAACTGGTCACCATGTGGTTCAGCCGCGTCACGTGGAACAACAGCGTGTCCGGCATCAAC
>JASFOV010000124.1:0-10139 GCA_050116355.1 Anaerolineae bacterium | reverse complement strand
CCAGTTGGTAGCGGATATCAACGCTGGAGAAGTCGAGTCGATCGTCGTCATGGGCGATGGCTTGGAAGTTTCATATGAGAATGACAGTGCACCAGTCAATTCGCGCAAGGAGTATGGCGCGGACCTGACTGAAACTCTGTTGGGCTTGGGTGTCGGCACCGAGAGTTTGGACCAGGTGGACATTGAGGTCGAGCCGCCGAGCGTGTGGCGGGAGTGGCTTACCATCGCTGGCAGTTTCTTGCCATTTGTCTTTCTGGCGGTGATGTTTGTGTTTCTCATGCGACAGGCCCAGGGCACCAACAACCAGGCGCTGTCCTTTGGCAAGAGCCGGGCCCGGATGTTCACCGGCGAGAAACCGACTGTGACGTTCGACGATGTGGCCGGTGTTGAAGAGGCCAAGCTAGAACTGGCCGAGGTTGTGGAGTTCCTGCGGGAGCCACAAAAGTTCATCGCCTTAGGCGCCCGCATCCCCAAAGGGGTGGTACTCATGGGTTCGCCGGGCACGGGGAAAACCTTGCTAGCCAAGGCCGTGTCGGGCGAGGCGGGTGTGCCGTTCTTTTCCATCTCTGGCTCTGAGTTCGTCGAGATGTTTGTAGGCGTCGGCGCAGCTCGGGTGCGCGACCTCTTCGAACAAGCCAAGCGCAACTCACCTTGCATTATCTTTGTGGATGAGGTGGACGCCGTGGGTCGCCACCGGGGCGCTGGGTTGGGCGGATCGCACGATGAGCGCGAGCAGACCCTAAACCAGATTCTGGTCGAGATGGACGGCTTTGGTACCGACACCAACATCATCGTCATTGCAGCCACCAACCGGCCCGATATCCTTGACCCGGCGTTGCTAAGGCCTGGACGCTTCGACCGGCGGGTGGTCCTCGACCAGCCGGACATTAAAGGACGCCGCGGCATTCTAGAGGTACACGTCCGGGGCAAGCCGCTGGATAGTGACGTAGATCTCGGTGTGCTAGCCCGCCAGACCCCTGGTTTTGTCGGCGCTGATATCGAAAACCTGGTGAACGAGGCCGCGATTCTGGCGGCTCGGCGGAACAAGCGCGCCATTGGCATGGATGAATTTGAGGAGGCTGTCGAGCGAGTCCTGGCCGGGCCTGAGCGGAAAAGCCGGCTCATCACCGACGATGAGAAGAAGGTATTGGCTTTCCACGAAGCTGGTCATGCCCTTGTCCAAAACAAGCTGCCCCATTGCGATGCTGTCCACAAGGTCTCCATTGTGGCCCGTGGGCTCAGCCTGGGCTATACACTAGCCTTACCGGACAGGGATCGCTACTTGCACACCCAGGAGAAATTCGAAGACGACATTGCAGGTATGCTCGCTGGTCGGGCTGCCGAGGATTTGGTGTTCGACGAGCGCTGGACCGGTGCCAGTGACGACCTGGAACGGGCCACCAAGCTGGCGCGCCGCATGGTCACAGCCTATGGTATGAGCGAGAAGCTGGGGCCCCTGACCTTTGGCGACCGGGATGAACTGGTCTTCCTGGGCCGCGAGATCGCTGAGCAGCGCAACTACAGCGATGAGATCGCGGAGGAGATCGATCGAGAGGTGCGACGGATCATCGACGAGGGATACAAGCGCGCTCGCGAGATCTTGAGCACCTATCGCGACAAGCTGGAGGCCATCGCCCAACGGTTGATCGAGATTGAGACACTAGACCGGACGGAGTTTGAGGCTTTGGTCGCTTAAATCCGACCAACGAACCAGCAAGCCAGCCCCTCCCGATCTACAGGAGGGGCTTTTTGTGTCTTTCGGGCACTACAGATCGTGGATAGCACCTCAAGTTTCGGTTTTCGTAACCCGTATGCCCCGTGGCGCTAGTCCCTGTGCTTGCCTGTCTGTCTTCAGGCTCAGGCAACAGGCTTGCTATAATAATAATAAGAATTGACATATCGGGCCAGTTGTGTTACTATATAGTCCAGCAACGAGGTACGTGGTTTTTCTTGCATCCGAATATTTAGTTGCCTGGTTGCCGTCAGAAAGGAAGATTGTCATGCAAAGCACACGTCAGGAAATACTGGAGATTCTGCAGGAAGACAGGCAGGCGACGGTTGAGGATTTGGCGACCCGACTGGAATTGACGCCGATGACCATCCGGCATCACCTCAACGTCCTACAAGCTCAGAATCTGGTTGTCGCTTCCAAAGTGCGCCGTTCGCAGAAGGTAGGCCGTCCACGGTTGGTCTATACACTGACCGAAGCGGCGGATGACCTGTTTCCGCAGAACTATGCCAATCTTGCCCGGCACTTGGTGAGTGAGGTCAAAGAAACGGTCGGCGAGGAGGAAGCTCAGGCCATTTTTGCCCGCGTTGCTACCCGGATCGCCGAAGATGCCCCTCCTACCACTGCCGGTCAGAGTTTTGAGGAGCGGCTGGAGCAGGTGACCGAATTTCTGGCAGACCAGGGATTCGTTGTCCGTTGGGAAAAGACCGACGAGGGATACGTGCTGACGAATATCAACTGCCCGTATCGGCATGTGAGTCGTGAGCATGGTGAACTGTGCATTATGGATACCACGCTCATCAGCGAGCTACTGGACGTCGAGCCCACGCGGCAAGGCAGTGCCCGCGACGGTTCAGCCCCGTGTACCTTCTTGCTACGCAAGGCTGATTAGGGTCGGTACTAGCTGTCGCCGTGCGAATTGGTTTGGAATGAGAGAACCAACGACCGGGGCGCGGATGGAATCCGCTCCATCTGCGCCTGGTTTGTTTTCAGTGTTTTGGTAGTCGCCCCCTCCGCGGGCTATGGCCCGCCAACGGTGACCACTTCCCAGGTGCCGTCGTCGTACAGTAGATAGGCCATGCCGCCCGGCGGATCGAGCCAGAATACCTGGCCGTTTTCAAATCGCTGCCGCCAGCCGTCTGCGGCACGCTCCTCAGTTATGCCCCAGCCGATCCCGGCCTGGGGTCCACCCAACTGCTCGCGCCAAACCTGACCAAACCCCCGTTTGGGTTGCACCAGGCCGGCGGGCGGGACAAGTCCTGGATCGATCTCGGGCTGTTCAGACGTCCAGGTGTCATGAAAAGCCTGCCATCTGCCATCACGCTCTATGACATAGATCCGCCGGGTGTCTGAATCCCAGATCATGACTCCCTGCTCGAACTGTTGCTCGGCCAGCATCAGCGGCTCTGCTGCCTGTTGCGGGCAGCCTAGGGGCACGCCGGCTTCCTCCAGGCTGCGCTCTACTAGGGAGTCTATGCTGCAGGTGGTGGGGGTCGCCGCCGGCTTGGGCGGGCTAGCAGGCGTGGCTTGTGGAGGCGTAGGAACCATCTCCGTGATTGGTAGCCACATATCGCCTGCCATCCACCGGTGAAACCCTGTCCCAGCCGGAATCAGATAGATAGCACCATCGGTGGCGTACGCTGGCGAGAATGCCACCTGGCGAATGCCGTGCGGGGGCAGTCCTGTTCGTGCCTCGCGCCAAGAGCGCGCCCCGTCGGATGACAAGTACACCTGACCGGAAGTTGTCCAGGCTAGCAGCGTCCGATCCTGCTCGAAATCGGGTGAGAATAGCAGGTTGCCCATCTCGGACTCGTTCCAGGGGGCTTGGGGCAAGGTTTGCCAAGTCGATCCGGCATCGTTCGAGTGAACTATTTTCCGGCCTTGCCACATATAGACCTCGTCGCGGGCAAAAAGGGTCTGCATGTGCCATGGATCTCCTTGGTGGACCGCAGTCCATGTGGCGCCCTGGTCGGTGGAACGGTAGAGCCCGCTGCCGGCTTGAGTCAGGATCACGCCATCCTGTGCGTAGGTGGCTGAGAAAGTCACCGGCTCCAAACGCGGTACTGGACCCGGTGCGACGGTGATGGGGGCTTGCTCCCCCCACGGCCCGGTTCTATTGCTCCATGTCTCGCCACCATCCAACGAGCGCCACAGCCAGTGATCGTCCAGCCGAACAAATACTAGTCCATCCTGATCAAATGCAGGCGAAATCTGTAGCGCAGCGGAGGTCCAATCGACGGGCGGACCGATCTCTTGCCACGGGCCGCCGCCTGTTGTGCGCAATAGATCTTGACCTGAAACTGAAACGAATGCCGTCCGATCGGTCGCCAATGCCGGAGATACCAATAGGTCATGGGCCAGCGCCCCAACCGGTGCGTTGGGGATGGGTTGAGTCCAGGTGGCACCGCCATCCATCGAGACGAAAACCGCCGGACTTTGGCCTTCGATCCGGACGCGTAGTTCCCCACTGGGCGCAACTTCTGGTGTTCCCGTGTCTGCTCCAAGCGGCAGGCCGGACTCCACTCGCTGCCACGGCACATTCGGACCAGAGCGGTAGAGCCCGATGCTCGTGCCCGCAAACCACTGTTCAGACCGTGTCACGACCAGACCTAGCTGACCGGACGCTTCGCGGACGGGAAATCCGGTATCGGACCATGTCTGTCCCCTATCTTTCGAAACCAGGATTCCCACCCCCTCGCCCAAGGCCCACAGGGTCTGGTCCGTACCGAACCGCGGGGAGAACACCAGGCGATCGAAAGGGATCTCGGCCACCGGGGGCAGGAATCCGGCCTGCCAGTCTAGATCGGCGACGACCAGGCGTTCCACAGCTGCAGTCTCGTCTCTAATCTCCAGCGCGGCACCGCCGGCGACCAAGACGACAGAAGAGACGTCCTGTGGTAGACCCTCGACAAGCCGTTCCCAGCTCGAGGCCGCATCGGTGGAGCGAAAGACCTGCAGCGGTACGTCCGGCTGGCTCGCCGTCCAGACAAAGTACAAGGTCTGATCCGACGCAAAGCCAGACGAGATCAGGATCTGTCCCCAACCATAGCCCAACAAGCTCAATCCGGCGCTGGCCGCCGTCCAGGTCTGGCCGGCCTCTGTGGAGCGCAGCAGACCCCCATCGCGGGTCCAGACGTAGAGAGTCTGATCCTGGGCAAAGGCCGGCGAGAGCGCGATCGACTCTGTGGAATGGTCTAGGACTTGCTGCCATTGGTCGTCGCCTCTCAAGCGCTGCAATCCATAGTGGTTGACGAACAGGGTTTGATCCTGGGCGTAGGTCGGCGATAGCACCAGGTCACCCGGCGGCTCATCCCCAGCTGCTTCCGGGCGGTATCCGTGGGTCAGCGATGTCCACGATTCGCCCCCTGATGTGGACCGATACAAACCGCCTTTGCGGGCTGTAGTAAACAGTGTGCTGTCCGCCGCAAAGCCAGGCGAAATGACCAATTGGGAGACGGCCAAATCGGTCAACCCTTTGCTGGCGATGCGCCAGCTTCGTCCGCCATCCTCCGACTTCCAGATGCCAAAGCCCCTGTCGGCTGTTGCCACGGCAGCCAACAGCGTCTGGTCCCGGGCAAACCCAGGCGAAAAGGCCATGTCGGCCACGCTGGCGGTGGGCAACCCGCCGCCGATGCTCTGCCACGACTGTCCACCATCCTCCGAACGGTAGAGGGCATATCCCTCATCCTGGGCGATCCGCAGGTCGCCGGTAGGTGATTCGAAAACTTGGGCGAACTTGCCGGGGGGCTGTGCCATGGGGGTGGTGATGGGGGATGGGGGCTGGCCGCCCGTAGCAGACCAGATCTGGAGTTTGCTCCCGTCCGCCAGCAGGTAGAGCAGGTGGCGTTCCGGGTCCAGCGCGACCAGCGTGCCTGTGATGGGTAGACTGGCCAGTACGTCCAGGTTGCTTGCATCCAGGATGAATAGTTGATCCTGGTCGTTGAGATCTGTGGTCAGGTAGACGCGACCGAGATCCGGATCCACACGCAGTGCACCATAGAGACCTTCCAGGCGCGCCGTATATCGCCGTCCACCGGCCAGCAGGCTCGTGGAGCGTCCAGCCAGGTGGATGCGCGAGACATAGGCCCGCCCGCTGGTTGGGTCAATGTCCAATTGGCTCGGGCTGCGCTCAGTGTCGGTCAACACCTTCTGGTAGGTATCTGGTTCGTAGACATACAGGTAGGTGCCGGCGTTCGAGCCTGGGACGCCGTTGTTGATGATGGCGTACACCTGACCACTGCCGGCATCCACCATGGCGTCGACGGCAGTTGGGTTGGGCGAAAAGCCAACATTCTGGGGTAGCGTGTCCGAGATGACGCCGGTGATGGTCATGGTCTCCAGACTTGCCAAAAACACACCCCGGTCGACCAGCAATAGCTCGCCATGGAAGGCATCGGCAACCGGCCTGGCTGTGGTCCGGATCTCGCCGGTTTGCGCCAACCGCTCCGCATCAAAGATGCGGACGCGATCTGCTCCTTCGCCACCCGTGTAGAGGTGACCGTGAGGGCTGTCGACCGCGATCTGGCCCCCAGCTGGCAGGACTGCAATCTCTTGATCGGTTTCGCTGTCCAAGACGTGCAGTTGGCCGGTGCTGTCGCTGACATATAGTTGGCCTCGGACAGCGTCCAGGGCCACGTCAACCAGATCCAGGGCCGTGGGATACAAACCATCCGACTCGTTGCCTTCGGGGTCAACAGCACGGATCTGGTTGGCGTATGGCTGGCTGACCAGCAGGCGGCCTTCCGAGGCCGCCCATGCCGCTGCGACAGGCGCATCGTCCAAGGCGATGCGGCTCTGTTCCTGGCCGCTACGCGGATCAAGAACCGAGATGGCGGCATCGCTGTACGCATCTTGGACCAGAAAGAGGCGCCCACCGTCTGGATCGAGGGCCAGATACGTCCGTTGAGGCCAGGTGCCGATGGTCTGTTCCGCCACGATGGTCCCGCCACTGTCCACCGTCCAGAGGAGGCTATGCTCCCCATTGTTCAGGGTCAAGTAGAGCCTGCTTTGTCCCGCATTGGGCAGCAGGTCGTCCGGCTGGCTGGGCAAGGGGATCGAGGTGAGGAGGGCCAGGGTGTGCAAGTCGAATAAGGTCAGTGTATGCTCCGTGGCCGTCTCCAGTACCGCGTACAAACGGTCAGAAGCCCCGTCAACTGCCAGGAACCGGGGTGTTTGCCCGGGGAGTAGCGCGATTTGCCGCAGGATCTCACGGGAGCCAGCCTCCAGGATGCGCAGATTGTTAGGACCACCCGCGAACAATCTGCCGCCCTCCGCATCCAGGGCCAAAGCGTGTACATTCTCGAGGGAGCCCACTGGGCTGAGATCTAGGGCATCGAGGATCGAGGCGGTCTCATCGCCGGGATTGAGCGCGTACAAAAGGTTGCGGCCAGGATCCAGCACCAGGCTGCCCTCGGCATAGGGGTCGGGGCCTGTCTCGGCGCGGGCCAGCACCTCGCCACTGTTTATGTCGAAAACTGTCACCCAGCCCGCTTCCAGGGTGTAGGTTCCTGCCGACCGGGTACGGGCATAGACGCGGCCTAGTTGGGGGTGGATGGCTAGCGCGTGCGGGCCATAGCTATTGCCGGCCCCAAGCCCAAAATCGAGTTCTCGCAGAAACTGTGGCCAGATTTGCTCTTGTTGCTGTGGTTCTGCAGGTGAGGTGGCAGGCGGTACCGCGTGGGTGGCTGCATCTGGCCCAGCCGTTGGCAGGCTAGGCATGGACGTCGCATCTGGCGGTGGAGCAGACGGCGTCCGGGACACCGCTGGGACTGTGGTCACCACGGGTGCGACCGGCGTAGGCGTGGATTCCTCTGTCTGGTCGCAGGCTGCCAGCAGGATCAAAAGCAACAGCAGAACCAGAACCGGACTCCGGCGCATGGGTTCACCCTTTTTGGTGGCCGACGGCGAACCGGTCTTGACCGCGTCCTTCCGGTACAGCGCCCTGCGTTCTCTGAAACGGTTTACCGCCGTACGAAATCAATCACAGTTACCTGGCTGGCGTTGTCGCCGGTGCAGTTGGCCGTCGTGGCAATATCGACCACATTGGACAGTTTAGCGCAGTCCTTGGCCGTCAGCCGACCGCCTTCCTGTCCACAGGTGTCGGGCTGCACCACGGCCACCTGAAAGTTGCCAGGTGGCAGGCCGCCCAAAGGTAGGGTGTATTTGCCGCTGGCCTCCGAAGGAGCGACCAGGCCCAGCCAGGCGTCATTCCAGATACCAACCGATATATTGGGTACCGGATCGCCGTTGGCTGTCTTGACAAAGCCCTCCACACCCGTCCAGCTGCAGTTGGCGAATCCGCGGATGATGCTACCGCTGAAAGGCGGCGGGGGTGGAGAGGTGGGGGCGGGCGTCGGGGTATTGGGCCGCCTCGTGGGCCGGGGAGTGGGTCTGCGGGTGGCGGTCGCGGCCGGCAAGCTGGTCGGTGTTACGGTGGGGACCAGCGTGTCGGTGACCATCGGCGTATCGGTTGCTACAGGAGTGTCCGTAGCCAGCGGCGTGTTGGTCGCTAGGGGTGTGGCGGTCGGGGTGTCGGACGGGACTGGCGTGGCTGAAGGGAGCAAGGTCGGGGTCGCCGTGGTGGTGGCGGTAAAGGTGGGCTTGGGTGTGCGTGTGGGAGTTGGTTCCACACGAGCTTGCCGCTCAGGTACGAGCTGCCACAGCACAAGGGCCACGGCTATCCAGATGAAGACGATAATGGCGATGATGATCAGTCGTTTGTTCATGGTTTCCCTATGGTCCTTCTGCTTGCCCGAGCCGGGTGGTGCAGTACTTGCTCGCGCGCAACCCTGGTTGGTCGGGGCCCATGTGAGCATGGATCCGTGCGGGTTGTGGCCCCTTTCCGCGCAGGAAACGCAGCTGCAACAGCAGCCCCATTTTACTCTACATGCCGCCAAAGATCAAGTAGGCTGCAGATGAGCGGTGGCGGGTTCACCTGTACGTTCGTACAGGTGCAAGACTGTACAAATGACGGTTGTGTATCGGTGCTTCATCGGATATAATCGAATCATGAGCATGCGCCCATTTGGGTGGAAGAGAAAGGGGAGCGCTATGTCGGATCAAGCTGCACAATATGAGCAAAGCCAGAATCTCGGATCCGGGTCGGAACCGGAGAAGGTTGACCCGAATGAGATCGAGCGCTTGCAGGCCGAAGTCGTTGAACTCCGACAGCAGGTAGCGAGAGCTCAAGCTGCGGAAGCTGTGAAAGGCCATGGTTGGCGACGATTCCTGGTGATTCTACTCATCGTCGTCGGCAGTCTTCTGGCGGTTCTCGGCAACGTAGCCCTGTGGGGACGAGCCGTGGTGCTCAACACCAATGTCTGGGTGCGGACAGTCGGCCCGCTGAGCCAGAACGAGGTCGTTGCTAATACGATCAGCACCTACGTAGTCGGTGAGGCCTTTGAGGCCATCGACGTTGACCAGTATGCTCGGGAGGTCCTGCCCGACGAGGTCAACTTTCTAAGCGCGCCCCTAACGGCGGCCCTTCAGGATGTGGTACGCGACCTGGCTACCGATCTGATCAAAAGCGACCAGTTCAATGCCGTCTGGGTGGGCGTCAACCGCACCGCCCACGGAATCGTAATGGAGGTGCTGCGTGGCGGTGGCGACTATGCATATCTGAAAGATGGGCGGTTGACGGTCGATCTGAGAGAGCCGTTTAGTTTTCTCCAAGACACATTGGGGTTGAACCAGCTAGACCTGTTTGCTGGCGAGGGTTGGGGCGAGTTCGTCATCCTAGAGAGCCGTCAGGTTGCTGTTGTGCAGCAGGTTCTGGGTCTGATCAACACCTTTGGCTGGGCTTTGCCCTTCTTGGCCCTTCTGGTTCTGTTCCTGGCTTGGTTGGTCTCGTTGTGGCGACGGCAGACGTTGTTGTGGATCGGGGTCGGGCTGGCGCTGGCCATGCTGTTGTTGCTCGGCATTCTAGCGCTGACGCAGCCGGTCGTCCTGTCGCTGATCATGAATCCCGTCCTGCGCTCGGTGCTTGACGAAATCTGGGATGTGATCACCATAGGCTTGGTGTGGCGGACGATCTTTGTCCTGGTGGTGGGTGTGCTCATCGCCGTGGCGGTCGTACTGGCCGGTCCCCATCCCCGGGCCGTGGCTATCCGCTCGGCGGCGCGCGACCGGCTCCGCCGGCAATAGGATCCAAGACTGCGCCAAGCGGTCAAAATCAACCGGCGCCGGTTGGCCGGATCATAGGTGTGGCGGGGGACGTAACTAGCGCTTGCCGGCCTGCTCGGTCTGCCGCAAGCGGGCACTTCCTCGCCGCACCGCTTTGTTGTTCCCCCCTGATATCGTTCCTATCCAAGACAGCAAGCCTTTGTTCGAATCGGTTGACAGCCGTTGGGATGTAGGGTAGAATGATCCCATACCAGCGGAGGGCGGCAGATGGATCCCAGGCAGGTCCAGC
>JASFOV010000123.1:0-10147 GCA_050116355.1 Anaerolineae bacterium | reverse complement strand
AAGGTCCGCTTCTACCAGGAATTCGACGCCTACAATGCCGTGATCAACCTGCCCACTCCCAAGCAGCACGGCATGGCCGGTGTCAGCATCGCCCTGAAGAACCACTATGGCTCCATCAACCGTCCCGGCGCGTTGCACGGCAATTCCTGCGATCCGGGCATCGCCGAGCTGAACGCCCACCCCCTCATCCGCGACAAGACGCGCTTGGTCATCGGCGCGGCGCTGCAGGTCAGTCCCCGTGACTGGAACCGGCCCGAGCGGGAGAATGCCCTATTGCTGTCGTTCGACCCCGTCGCGCTGGACACAGTAGGGCGCGACATCCTGGTCCGCCACTTGCAGGAACAGGGACAGAACGGGTCGTTCCAGGTCGAAGGAGCGCGCCACCTGCACACGGCCCAGGCGCTGGAGGTGGGTGCGACCGATCCGGACTTGATCGACCTGCGCGAGGTGAACCTGGGATGAGCTTGATAAAGGCCTGGCGCTGGTTGGCGACGATGCTGGTCCTCGTGGCGGTGTTGGCCGGTTGCGGCGATCAGGCAGAGTCCGGCCCAAGCCCGGCCGACGCGCTGCCTGGCACCGAGGAGGTACCGGGCTGGAACCGCGTGGGCGACGTGCAGGGTTACGACGCGGACAACCTGTACGATCTGGTCAATGGTCAGGCCGACGCCTACTTTGCCTACGAGTTCGAGCAGGTGGCGGTGGGTGTCTATGAGAACACGGACGGGATCCAACTGCGGGTCGAGGTCTGGCAGCTAGCCACCCCGTTCCACGCCTACGGCCTCTTTACTTCGATCCGGTCGGGCACCCCGGTGGCCATCCCCGGTGACTCGACAGAGGGCCAGCCGGGCGACGGTGATGCCGGCCGTCGCCTGGACTTTTGGCAGAACCGCTATCTGGTACGTATTTTTGCCCTGCAGCCGGTGTCTGATCCCGACCTCCAGGCGTTCGCCGGCGCGGTCTCTGCTGCACTCCCGCCTGGCGCCCCTCTGCCAGAACTAGTGCGAGGCCTGCCGGCAGAGGGCCTGACGCCGGACAGTGAGCTATTCTTCCACCAAGAGATCTCGCTGCAGAACTACCTGTGGCTGGGAGGCCAGAACCTGCTGGGCCTGGGCCCGGAGACGACGGGCGTCTGGGTGCGCTACGAGCTGGAGGACGGCCCTGCGAACCTACTGCTGGTCGAGTATCCAGGCGCGGATGCTGCGCAGGCCGCTCTGGCAGCCCTGCAAGCCGGTCCGCCCGACAATCTGGTGGCGGCGCGGATCAAGGACGATAGGCTGGGTGTGGTATTTGGCGCGACGAGCGCGGCCAACGCCGGCGCGCTGCTGACAGACGCCTTGGACGGCCAATAAGCCAAACCTTGGAGGCACTGTGAACCAAGATCCCTTCGTCCGGCCCAAACTAACGGTGCTGGACCCCATCCAGATCGAGCAGGTGCACGGCTACTCGCTGCAGATTCTGTCGACTGTCGGCGTGCGCGTGGACTCGGAACGAGCCCGGCGCCTTCTGGTGAGCGCCGGGGGTGAGCAGCCCGCCGGCAGCCACCACGTTCGTCTGCCCCGCGCGTTGGTCGAACGGGCGCTCCAGACCGCGCCCGCCTCGGTCCAGATCTACAACCGGCTGGGAACCCCGGCCTTTGACCTGCCCGGCGAGGCGCGATTTGGGATTGGCGTCACCGCGCTCTACTACCAGGATCCCGAAACCGACAATGTAACGCCCTTTGCCCGGCAGCACATGGCGGATCTGGTCCGGCTGGGACACAACCTGCCCAGTTTTGACGCCATCTCGACGGTGGGCGTCATCCAGGATATGGCGCCCGACGTGGCGGATCTGTACGCCGTCCTGGAAATGACGGCCAACACCACCAAGCCGCTCATCATCCTCATCTCGGACGAAAACAGGTTCCCTGACGCCCTAAACTTGCTGGAGCACTTGCACGGCGACCTGGCGACCCGCCCGGCCGTCATTCCTTACTTTAACCCCATTACGCCGCTGGTGATCAACGAAGGGACCTCGGACAAGATGATGGCGGCCATCGAGCGCGACATCCCCTTCATCTATTCGAGTTATGGCATGGCTGGGGCGTCGACGCCGATCACGCCCGGGGGTGCTTTAGCCATGCTCAATGCCGAACTGTTGGCCGGTCTGACCCTGAGCCAGGTGATCAAGGCCGGGACACCCGTCATCCTGGGCATATTGCCCGCCTTCTTTGACATGAAGGGCATGGGCAGTTTCTACGATATGGCCAGTTACGTGCTCGACCTGGCCTGCGCGGAGATGATGGCCCACTACCACCTGCCCCACAGCGGCACGTCCGGCTCGGGCATGGGCTGGGGTGTCGATCTGATCACGGCCGGCAACCAATGGCTCAACCACATCGTCAGTTGCCTGGGCAGCGTGGGGCTGGTGCCCTTTGTGGGCGATATTCTGACCTCCCTGGTCTTTTCGCCGGCGGTGATCGTCTACGCCGACGAGATCATCGCCCAGGCCCGCCGGCTGGCGCAGGGCTTCCTCCTGGACGATAGCACCGTATCGATCGAGGAGATCGCCCAAGTTGGGCCGGGTGGCAGTTTCCTGATGTCCGATCTGACGCTAAAGCACTTTCGCCAGGCCTACTTTCACAGCGAGATCTTTGCCCAATGGAGCCTGGACGAGTGGCAGGCGCAGGGCCAGCCCCGGGCCGAGATGTTGGTGCGACGCCGCACCCGGCACTTGCTGGCGACCAGCAGCCCGCCCGACGACCACGCCGAAGTATTGGCCCGCGGCACGGATTTTATCCAGTCCATCACAGGCCAGTGATCGACATAGACCGGCTCTGCTGCGGAACAAGCACGAGCCCGGGCCGGATCTGACCGAAACGCGCTGGTAGGACGCGAGCCCCACCGAGCGCCACTATCGAACGCTAGGAGCATAGCTTCCCATCGTGAGCGTCCTGATCAACGTTGTCCTGCCCGTGTTCGTCGTCGCCGGATTGGGCGCTGTCGCCAACCATTTCCTTGGCCTCGACAAGCGCACCCTATCGCGGGTGACCTTCTACCTCTTTGCCCCAGCACTCATCTTTGACAGCCTGGTCACCTCGGACGTAGGCGGGGCCGAACTGGGCCAGATCGTGGCGGTCGTCCTGCTGATGACGGCGCTGCTGTGGATCGCAGGCGTGCTGGCGGCCCGCGCCCTGCGGCTGGAAGGACCGACGCAGGCCGCGTTCCTGCTGGCAATCCTGCTGATGAACTCCGGCAACTATGGCCTGTCGGTGACCCTGTTTGCCTTTGACCAAGCGGGGTTGGCCCGGGCCTTGCTCTATTTCCCTGTCACGGCTCTGCTCAGCGCAAGTTTGGGCGTCTATTTGAGCGCGCGCGGCCGGGCGCCAGCCCGGTTGGCGCTGCGACGCATGTTGGGGGTGCCGCTGCTGTACGCCACAGCGCTGGGCTTGATCCTGAATCTGCTCCAGGTCAGCCCGCCGGAGCCCGTGCAAAAGGCGATCCACCTGCTGGGCCAGGCCTCCATCCCCACGATGCTAGTGGTGCTGGGTGGGCAGCTGGTGACCACCGTGAAGGACAGACAGGCCAACCTATACCTGGCGCCGATGGCCACCGTAGTGGGCATGCGCCTGCTGCTGGCCCCGGCTCTGGCTTGGGCCATCGGCTGGCTGCTGGGCCTGCAAGGGTTGACGCTCAACGTCGTGGTGCTCGAAAGCGCCATGCCGACGGCGGTGATCTCGACTATCCTGGCCACAGAGTTCGACTCGGATCCGCCCTTTGCCGCGCTGGCGGTGCTGCTCACCACTCTGGTGAGCATTCCCACGGTGACGATCCTGTTGAACTGGCTAATCTGATGGCACCACGGGATCTACTGTGCCGGACGGGGGGACAGGCGTTCCCGTGAGCGCTGAGCTGTGAGGCGGCCCCCGCAAGAGATAGGGAACGTGCCAGGCAACTTGTTTGCCGCCTACCTCCTTTTGGAGTATAATGCTAACAGTTGAGGCCAAGCTCGCCGTCCTTTGCACAGCAGCCAGACCAAGCAGCGACAGCACGGGTTATACCAAGTATGCCAACCATCTTTCAGACGTTTCGCCATCTGCGCCGTTACGAACAGATCGCGCGGATCCTAACCCGCTACGGGTTTGGACACGTGCTGACGCAGCTTGGCATCGGGCGGGCGATCACACCCGGGCTTGAGCGGCTACACTTTAGCTCCTCAGAGATCCTGCGCGCCACGGCCCCCGAACGGGTGCGCATGGCCGTCGTGGAACTAGGGCCGACCTTTATCAAACTCGGCCAGATCCTCAGCACGCGGGACGACCTGCTGCCGATTGAGTTTATCAAAGAGCTGGAGAAGCTACAGGACACGGTGCCACCCAGCGACTTTGCGCCCATCCGCGAAGAGATGGAGCAAGAGCTCGAACAACCTTTACACGATATCTTCCCGACCTTTGAACCGGTGCCCGTGGCGTCCGCGTCCCTGGGCCAGGTCCACCTGGCGACCCTGGTCGACGGGCAGGAGGTGGCCGTCAAGGTGTTCCGGCCGGGGATCGACAGGCAGATCGCGACCGATCTGGACATCCTCCTGGAGCTGGCGACGTTGGCCGAGAAACGCACGGAATGGGGCGAGCACTATGAAGTGCTTTCGCTGGCCCAAGAGTTCGCCGAGACGCTGCGCAACGAACAGAATTATGAGCAGGAAGGCCAGAATATCGACCGCTACCGGCAGATGTTTGCCGGAAATGGGCACGTCCACATCCCCAAGGTCTATTGGGAGACGACGACCCGCCGCGTGCTGACCATGGAGCGGATCGAGGGCATCAAGATCACCGATGTGGCCGCGCTGGATGAGGCGGGATTGGACCGGAAAGAGATCGCGCGGCGCAACATTTCCATTCTGCTGGAGGCTGTCCTGCAGGAGGGCTTCTTTCACGCCGATCCCCACGCCGGCAACTTTATGGTCCTGCCTAACGAAGTCATCGGCATGCTCGACTTTGGCATTATGGGCCACCTGGACCACGTGGAGCGGCAGGGTTTGGTGGAGCTCTTTGTCACCCTCTTTCGCGGGGACACAGATGGTGTGGTCAGGGTTATGGCCGAGCTGGGCATCGCCACCAAAGCCGCCGACCGACGCAACCTGACCCGCGATCTGGACCGGCTGCGACTGCGCTATTATGGCCTCGATCTGGACAAGATCCGAGCCCGTTCGTTCTTTGAGGAACTGATGCGCATCGTCTTTGCCCACCGCCTGAAGATGCCCAGCAACCTGGTGCTGGTCTTCAAAGCGATCGCCATGCTGGAGGGCATCAGCCTCCAGCTCGATCCCGACATCAATGTATTCAACGAGGTTGAGCCATACGTCCGCGACGCACTGCTGGAGATGCAATCGCCCATCACCCGCATCCGTCTTACCGTTGAGCAACTTGTCGAATCGGTTGAGGCGATGATGCAGATCCCCAAGCAGCTACAGCGGATGTTGGAGCAGATTGAAGCAGGCGAAGGCAACTTGAGTATGACGATGAGGGGCTTGGACGAACCTACCCGCCGGGTCTCAACGGCCGCCAACCGGCTGGTGCTGGCCATTCTGGCGGCGGCCTTTATCATCGGCCCGGCCCTGCTTATCCCGCATCTCAACGAAATCTGGCCGGAGTGGCGAACCGGCAGTATGTTGCTCATCTTTGGCGGCTTTGGTATGTCGATGTTTCTCAGCTTGGTGATCCTCTTTTCAATCTGGCGATCGGGGCGCTAGCACGTGGAGGGAATGATTAGTCAGCTGGAGGGGCTCTACCTGCGGGCCGACCGGCTGCTTGGCGGGCGCTTGAGTGTAATTGTGCGCACGGCCTTGGCCTTTGACCAGGATGATGGGGCGTTGGTATCGCGCTCGATCGCCTACTATGCGCTCTTTTCTATCTTTCCCCTGCTCCTACTCCTGGTATCGGTGGCCAGTATCTTCCTGGACACCGAAGAGGCCAGCCGGCTGGTACTGGGGATGCTGGAAAATGTCCTGCCGACCACGGCGGACATGGTCAAAGCCAACCTCCAGCAAGTGATTGATGCGCGCAGCACGGTCGGCATTCTAGCCTCATTGGGTCTGTTGTGGTCAGCGTCGGGAGTATTCACAGCCATCTACCGGGCGGTAAATCGCGCCTGGGGCAACCCCAAGTCGGAATTATTCTGGTCGGAGAAACTGTACGGGATCGCTGTGGTGCTGATCGCCGGCGCGCTGCTGATAGGGTCGACGCTGTACAGCACGGCCATCAGCATCCTGCGCAGCCGGCGCACCATCTTTTGGGATTGGTTGCCGGCGGCGGGGGCAGATGCCGGCGGGCTGGCAGCGTGGCTGTCGACACTGCTGCCGATCCTGATCTCGATGCTGGTGTTCGCCATCCTGTACCGGACGATCCCGCAGAACCAGATCGCCTGGCGCGATGTTTGGGCTGGCGGGTTGCTGGCGGGCCTGATCTGGGAGCTGGGGCGGCGGCTCTATGCCTGGTACCTGGCCAACTTTGCCTCGTACAGCCTGGTCTATGGCTCGGTCGGCGTCATCATCGGCTTTCTGCTGTGGTCGTACTTGAGCGCCATGATCCTGTTGCTGGGCGCAGAGCTCACGGCCCAACATACCCACTGGCGTCGGGCTAGGAAGCCGCTCGAGACGCGTCCCCTGCGGCAGTGGATGGACGCCTGGTCCAAGGAAGAACTAACGTGGGAGAAACCGTAAACATTATCGTTTTGGCGCTGACCCTGCTGGTCATGTTCGTGGGGGTACTGGGCACGGTGTTGCCGATCATCCCCGGGCCGATCGTGATTTTCGCCGCAGCGCTCATCTACGCTTTGCTGGAAAGGTTCCAGAGTATCGGCTGGCCGACCCTGCTCATCCTGGGGGTGTTGACGGCGGTGGCCACCACTGCCGACCTATGGGCAAGTAGCATTGGCGCCAAGATGGGTGGCGCCAGCGGCTGGAGCGTGCTGGTGGGCCTGGTAGGCGGTCTCGTGGGGCTCGTTTTCTTCAGTCTGCCAGGAGCTATCATCGGGGCGGTGGCTGGGGTTTTGCTAACCGAGATCATCCGCGTCAAGGACTTTCGGTCTGCCCTCAAGGCGGGCAGTGGCTGGGCAATCGGCTGGGTGCTGTCAACGATCCTGCAATTGGTGATCGGCCTGGTGATGGTGATTATCTTTGTGTGGCAAGTCGCCCAGGGCTAATCTACCAGGCCAACCGCGGGGTGAGCACGTTGCCGGGCCAAGTAGATCTGCATGGGCCCGCTCCTGCCCTTAATCTCCATGGGAGGCAGCCGCTCGAAGCTCCACCCGGGCAGGTGTTCCGGCAACGAAGCATAGACCGCTTCTGAGACCAGAATCTGGCCGTTCTGGGCCAGCTCCACCATGCGATGCGCCGTATTGACCGCTTCGCCAACCATACCGAAATTCATGTGACTGGGTGCGCCGATGCTGCCCATCACAACAAAGCCACGGTCCATCCCCACGCCCAAGCCAATCTCGATGCCCTGTTGCTCTCGCCACCGGCGGCGCATCCCCGCAAAGGCCTGCTGCATCTCACCCGCCGCGCGCAACGCACGCTCGACGGCATCCTCCTGAGCAAAGGGAGCACCAAAGCCGACCATCAGTTCGTCGCCCGCCAGGTCAAAGACGGTGCCCTGCTGCTTGTGGACCACATTCACCATGGCGGTAAAGAACTCGTTGAGGATCTCGATGACTGAGTGTGGGCGAGACGAAGCGGTCATGTCCGAAAAACGACGCAGATCGGCAAAGAGCACGACCACGTCACGGCGCTCGCGGCGCTCGAGCAGCCCGGCCTCCTGGGCCAAGATGCGGTCGACCAGTTCCGGACTGATGTAGCGCTCAAAGAGCTGGTGGATCCGCTCCCGCTCCTCCTGCTCGGTCTGAAGGCGGATGGCTTCCAGCTGCTTGAGGGGGGTAATGTCCTGCACGACAGCCACATGTCCTACGCCGACCACGGGCGCGACACTGACATACAGTGCCTGCCCGCCGTTGGCACTGATCTCCGAAGAAACCGGCTCGCCAGTGGTAGACACCTTCTCAAAGATCTGGAGCAACTGATCAGGCACCAGTCCAGCCAAGGGTTTACCCAGCAACGCCTCTGACGGCAGGTCAAAGGTATGCTCAGCAGCGGGATTGGCCAAAACGATCTCGCCACTCTGATCGATGGCCAGAACGGCATCGGTAGTACTGCTCAGGACGGCCGAGAGCTTGCCCCGTTCCTCGCGCGTCCGGGCCAAGAGATTGGCATTGGCCAGGGCCGTGGCGGCCTGCTGGGCAAAGGTCTCGGCCAGCTGGACCTCGTCGGGGTCAAAGTGACGGGGCTCATGCTGGCTAAAGAGCCCAAGAAGCGGCCCGAGGAAACCAAAGCGAGTGAGAACTGGCTGACCAGGTCCGCCCGGTCAGCCCACGCGGCGCAGCCTGTGGGCTGCTGGCGCACGTCAGGAATCTGGAAGGAACGTCGGCCGCCCTGGAGCCAGGGCTGGACCTCCTCTATTCTCTGGCACGGCTCATCGCCCACCGGTTCGACCGACCCATACCACGTTTCGGCACACAAGCGATCCTGTGTATCGTCGATCAAGGTCAGACAAGCCGCGGGAGCATCCAGCAGTACCGCGCCCTGGGATACGATCAGCTGGATGAGCGCCTTGCGATTCAGTTCCGCGCTCATGGCCACACCGGCAGCCTGCAATAACTCGAGCTCCTGACGGCGCTGCTGTTCCTCCTCGTAGAGATGGGCGTTCCTGACCGTGATGGCCGCCTGGGCGGCAATAGAGGTCAAGACGCTGAGATGCCCCTCTTCAAAGAAGCCAGGGGTGGGGTGTGTCAGCAACAGGATGCCAGTGATCTCGCGGCCGATCATGAGGGGCGCCGCAATGGCCGAGCCGACCGGTTCGCTGTCTTCGGGCAGGACCAACCAGCGCTGGTCCTGTGACGTATCATCCACGATGGTGCCCTGGCGGTGGCGGCGCACCCAACCGGCCAGTCCCTCCTCCAGAATGGCTGGCCTGATCCGCTCGACGCCGCGAGCGGGATGACTGGCACGGCTGATGATCTGGCGAGCGCCGAGATCCTCACCAAACAGCAAGAAACTACACATGTTGGCCTGCAGGGCTTGGCGCGTCAGTCGCACGATTTTGCCCAGCACCTCGTCGAGGGCCAGCCGGCTGTTGATCTCCTGGCTGATGCTATAGAGAAGGGCCAGGCGGTTGCGCTCGGTCTCCAGGGCATGGTGCGCGGCCTTGAGCCGGAGCAGGGAACGCACGCGCGCCTGCAACTCTTCGCGGTTGAACGGCTTGCTCAAAAAGTCGTCGGCGCCGGCTTCGATACCCTGGATCCGGTCGCGCATCTGGGTGAGGGCTGTGAGCAGGATCACGGGAATGAACCAGGTTTCCGGATCCTCCTTCAGCTGCTGGCAGACAGTAAAGCCATCGAGACCGGGCATCATGACGTCGAGGATGATCAGGTCAGGTTTCGCGGCCTGAACTTTGGCCAGCGCCTCTTCGCCGTCAAAGGCCAGTTGAACGCGGTAGCCCGCCCTCTCTAGCTGGAGCTGGAGAAGGTTGGCGCTGGGCACGGAGTCATCCACGACCAGGATGGTCGCTGGCCCTTGCTCGGCATTGGATGGTTCGAAACGAGTCTGCTCTTCCATGTTGCGGTAGATTGTCCCCGGTTAGAGCGTAACTTCGATGCCCTCCCTGGCCAAGAACGTACCCGGGAATATGGCTTGCGCCTGTCGCTCGATCTCGTACAGAACTTTGTCACTGTGCTCTGGATCGTGGTGAAAGAGGGCCAACTGCCGGGCATTCGCCTCCTGGGCAACCTGTACAGCCTCCAACCAACTGCTGTGCCCCCACGCCTGGCGCTCCCGCTTTTCCTCGGGGGTGAACTGGGCGTCGTGGATCAGCAGATCCGCATCCCGGGCCAGTTCAACCACCACCGGATCGAGTCCCTGCGGCGGATGGTTCACATCGCTGGCATACACAACCGTCCTGTCCTGACAGGTGATGCGATAGCCAAAAGCACCACCTGGGTGCGGAAGACGGCGGGCCAGGGCTGTCGTCCGGTCCCCGAGCACGAGTTGCTCACCATCGTGCACATCTTTGATCAGCAGGTCAGCGTACAGATCCTCGAGGGTGAAGGGCAGATAGGCATCA
>JASFOV010000122.1:0-10167 GCA_050116355.1 Anaerolineae bacterium | reverse complement strand
GGCTTGAAGGGGGAGATGATGAGGGCGTCAATGCCCTGGTTGAGCAGGTCCATGGTGCTGGCGACCATGGTCGACTCGCTGGACTTTTGGTCGACCAAGGTGTATTCGTAGCCGGCCGCTTCGGCCGCCTCACGGGTACCGGCTTCCATATCCTGGAAGAAGCCGTACTGCATGTCATAGACCGAAAAGCCGATCTTCTTCGCGCCCGCGGCGGGCTCGGCGGGCTGGTCCGTCGCCTGGGCTGGCTCTGCCGTGGGCTCGGCGGCTCCACAAGCTGCTGCCAGCATCGACACAATGAGCAGAAGGCTCAAGGCTACCAAATACCGTTTGCTGTTCATGTTCTTTCCTCCTCGTGGATAGAATCTGTGTTGCGATCAAACCAGGCCAAAGGCCTGTGCATCATTTTTCGATAGGCACCTCCCTTGTGCGACTCAGGCGTTCGGCGATGCGCTGGCGTATTCCTTCGATCGAAAGTGCAACCAATAAGACTAGGCCCTCGACTACTCGCTGTACAAAGGCATCGGCGTGAGCTAGGTTAAGCACGTTGGCCAGGGTGGCGAACAGCAGCGCCGCCGACACCGTGCCTAACATGCTGCCCCGACCACCTGACAGCCGGGTTCCACCCAGCACTACGGTGGCGATGACGCGCAGTTCGAATCCTGGCTCCAGGCCGGCTGTGGCTGAGTAAAGCCGAGACCCGATGAGGATGGCCGAGATCGAGTTGAACAGACCGATTGCGACAAAGACCAACATGGTGGTGCTCACCAGCGGGACACCGGCCACCATGGCGGCAATGCTGTTGGATCCCTGGGCATAGACGTAGCGGCCGAAGGCAGTGAAGCGTAGGATACCGGCCCCGATGAGGGCACAGCTGATCATGACCACAAAGGGCACCGGCAGAGGGCCGATGGAACCGTTGCCCAACCAGACGAAACTATCCCCGCTGAAGGTGGCCGGCGCGCCCTCAGAAATGATAAAGGCAACACCACGGATGACGTAATACATGCCCAGTGTCGCCACAAAGGCCGGGATCCGTATGCGGGTGACCAGCAAGCCATTGATCATGCCAATCAAGATGCCAGTCCCAATGCCGGCTGCCAGAGCCGCCACTAGGCCGAACTGCCCAGCCACATAGATCGTCAGCCAGGCGCACAGGGCGAGGGCGGTGCCGACCGACAGGTCGAAGGTGCCCGAGATGATGGCGATGGTCATGCCCACTGCGGCAACGCCCACAAAACTGCCCTGACGCAGAATGTTCAAAAAGTTGTCCGCAGTGGCAAAGTTGGGTACAAAGAGGGCGGCCAGCGTCCACACGACCAGTAGTACAGCGGTGATGCCATACCGCTCCCACATCACATCCCAGTCGCGGGTTCTGGTCACAGCCGACCTGGTTTGAGCCAGTACGCTCATGTTTGCCTCCTCAGGTAAGCCGTGGGACTAAAGCCCTGCCGGACGCTCAGCGCCAGGGCACCCAACAGCAGCAGGCCAACGGTAAGTTGCTGGTAAAAGATCGGGACGTTGAGCAGATTCAGGCCGTTGTTGATGATGGCCACCAGCAGGCTACCCAGCAGCGTGCCGATGAGATTCGCTCGTCCACCATCCAGCGCCGTCCCGCCGATAACGACCGTGGCGATAGCCGCCAACTCCAGGCCAAAGTTCAGCCGGGCATTGGCGGTTAGCACCTGGGCGCTGACAATCAGACCCGTCAAGGCGGCCGTGATCCCAACGATGGCAAATACCCCCCAGATCACCAGACTGGTACGCACGCCGGCGCGTTTCGTGGCCGTTAGGTTGCTGCCCACGGCCAGGATGTGCCGCCCAAATCGAGTCTGGTTGATCAGCAAGATCAGGATGATGAGGATGACAAGCACCAGGATCACTGGCATGGGCACGGTATCAAATATGCGACGGGTGAGGACCTTGTAGTCGGGATAGCCAAACAGGTAAATGTCGCGCCCATCGGTAAAGATGAGGGCTGCGCCACGGACAATGGTCATCATGGCCATGGTGGCGATAAAGGCCGGAACGCGGAGTTCGGTAATGATCAATCCATTGCACAAGCCGATGAACGCGCCCGAAACCAATCCGGCCAATACACTGGGCAGCACGCCATACTCAGGCACCAGGCTAAGGGTGACACAGCCCGCAAAAGCTGCCGTTGATCCCACCGAAAGGTCGAACATGCCTGCAGCGATGGCCAACGTCATGCCCACGCCAACGATCCCAACAATGCTGGCATTGGTCAGCACGTTCAGCAGATTGTCGGTCCGCAGGAAGTTGGGAGTCAGAAGGGCGACGACCCCACCCACAATCAGTACTGCCAGACCGATGCTGTAGGAGCCCCAGAGCCTTGTCAACACAGTACGCAGACGATTCATGGCACTGCCTCCTGGGTTGGCATCTCTCTTTGCAAGTATCTGAAATCTTGGCCTTGAGCAACGCCGGTTGCCAAGGCCATCACCGCCGGCTGGGTGATTTCGTTGCCCACCAGCTCACCGCGTGGCACCCCTTCAGCAAAGACCAGGCAGCGGTTGGCCAGCCGGATCAACTCTGGAAGTTCGGACGATTGTACCAGCACGGCCATACCGGCCTCGACCAGCATGTCGATGAGGCCGTAGATCTCGGCTTTGGCCCCTACGTCCACACCCCGGGTCGGTTCGGCCAACAGGAAGACACGACACTCTTCGGCCAGGGCGCGGGCCAGAATTACTTTTTGCTGGTTGCCACCGCTCAGATTGCTGGCTCTCTGCGCCGGACTGCTGTACCGGATCGACAGTTTGCTGCCATATTCGTCCAGGACAGATTTCTCTCGCGTCCCATCGATGATTGGACCCCGCCGGATCCGGTCCAGGATGCCAATGGTGATGTTGTGTACTATGGAAAGATCGGGTAGGATACCCGCCGTCTTGCGGTCGGCAGGCACGTAGCCGATTCCGTCGCGGATGGCGGCTCTGGGTCCTTTCATCATAAGCGCTTTGCCTTCCAGCCGGACCTGGCCATTCGTCATGGGGCGCAATCCAAAGAGGGTCTCTATTACCTCGGAACAGCCGCTGCCCATCAGGCCGGCAAGTCCCAGCACCTCGCCAGCACGCAGGTCGAACGACACTTCGCGAACGGCCTTGCCCGAGGCAAGGTCCCGCACCGAGAGGATGACATCGCCGGGATAGCGGGGTGGGCATTCGGTGTGGACCAACTCGCGGCCAACCATGGCCGACACGACTTGCTCCTCGGTCAACTGGTCCCGCTGTTCGGTGAGGATGAGCTGGCCGTCCCGCAGGACTGTGATGCGATCGGCCACGCCAAAGACCTCGCCCAGCTTGTGCGAGACATACACGACACCTACACCCCGGTTAGCCAGCGACCGGACCAACTGCAACAGCCGGTCGATCTCGGTCTCGCTCAAGGCAGCCGTCGGCTCATCCATGACCACAACTTGAGCCTCGAAGGCCAGGGCGCGGGCGATCTCGACCAGTTGCTGCTGGGCTACCGGCAGGTCCCGAACCTCGGTCCTGGGATCCAGGTCGATCTCGAGCAGTTGGGTGACCTCTCTGGTGCGTTGGTGCATTCTCTCCCAGTCGATGCGCAACCCACGGGTTGGCTCGCGGTTCAAAAAGATGTTCTCTGCAACGCTGAGGTCAGGGACCAGGCTGAATTCCTGAAAGATGACGTTGATGCCTGCTTGCTGGGAACTGGCCGGGTTCGGGAGCACGACGGGCTGGCCGTTCACCTCCAGCACGCCGCCGGATGGCTGGTGCACGCCTGCCATCACGTTGATTAGCGTCGACTTGCCCGCACCATTCTCGCCGACCAAGGCGTGAACCTCGCCCGGTAGCACATCAAAGTCTACATTGTCCAGGGCCAACACGCCCGGAAAGCGGCGGCTGATCCGTTTGGCCCGCAAGAGCGGCTGGGGCTTGTCTTCAGGAACGCTCATAATCCATTTCCTCCCAGATTCGCCGGCGCTCATCGACGCTCACTTGAGAAGCGCCCGTTGGACCCTGCAGCAGATGCGGAGATGAATCCCGGGCGCGCTTGCCGGCAGCACATATGGATGCATTGTCGCTGCCAATGGCCTATCGTCATCGGACGCGTTCGCTTTCACTTCATTGGAAGGTTGCAGGTGCCTTGTTCTTTGACATGCGAACTAGGCCGGATAGAATGTGTCGATATTGGTGGCGTCTATGAACTCGTGGTCGATGTGCACTGCGGGCGGCACCGCTTCCCCCTGGAGAATCTTGACGGCCAGGGGAATTAGCTTGTCGCCATAGCGCTCAGGCCAGTAGGCTGTCGAGCCAATAATGCGCGAGTCGGGGTGGCGAATCTCGCTGCGGGCGATGCGATCTGCTCCTTGGCCGACAATGACCACATCCGCCTCACGGTTCAGCTCGCGCGCTGCGGTCAGCGCACCGACGGCAGCATCATCGTTGATGGTGATGACCGCAATGCGGTGTTCTTTGGGCAGATCCTTGAGTGCACCCAGTATCTCGGCTTGGCTCTGCTCGCTGGTGTTGCCGCTGTTCAGATAGATTCTCTTCGATGTAGGGATCGCGCCTACAATCTCTTCAAAGCCATCAATCTGACCCAACAGACGCGCGGCTGGCAAGGGGCCGACGCGTGGCTCCTCCAAGATGGCCAGGCGGTCGAATTGCTTGTGCCAGGCATCGGCGATCCAGTTGCCCAGAGCAAGGCCGGCCATGTGCCCGGCCCGGTAGTTGTCCACGCCAAAGAACGTCGCGCCGACCATAGGTATGTCCACCGCAATGACCGGAATACCTGCCCGTTGGAACTTGGCCATGATCAAACTGCCCACCTGTTCGTCAACCTGGTACTCGATGGCCAAATCTACCCCCTCGGCGATGAGCCGATCGGCAACTCTGAGAGCGACTTCTCCATCCAGGCGATTGTCGGCAAGGATCAAGTCAATGTTGCCCGCGTCAGTGGCTGCTCGCTCTAGCCCACGGCGAACGTCGATGGCAAAGGGCAGCTGCTCACTTTGGTTGGCAAAGCCGATCTTGTAGCGACCAGTCTCTTCACTGCAAGGCGTGTAGGAGGAAACCGTGTTCTCGCCGCACACAGTTAGGTTGGCGCAGGTTTGGCGAACTTCGTCGATATGGTGGGAAGCTAGATTGCTGTCGGTCAGAATGTGAGAAACCTGCTCCACTGAGGCAAGAGGCGTCAGATCCACCTTGCCAAACTTGGTGGAGTCGACAAGGGCCACGACCCGCTCCGCAGACTCGATCATCCGGCTCTTGAGCTGGGCTTCTTGAATGTCCACCTGGGTCAGACCTGTCTCTATCGAAAAGCCGGAGCAGGAGACAAAAGCGGTCTTGATGTGCAGATTCTCGAGGATCTTCTCGCCCAGGTAGCCGACGGTTAATGCCCGATCGGCGCGCAACACGCCACCGATGAGGATGATGGTGTGGGTCGGGTTTTCAGCCAGGGCATAGGCGACTTCGATGCCGTTGGTGACGATGGTCAGGTTGGAACGATCCAGTAGAAACTCGGCGATGTGGAATACCGTACTGCTCGAATCGAGAAGGACCGAGTCGCCATCCTCTATCATGTCGGCCGCCCAGCGGGCAATGCGCCGTTTGGCCTGGGCGTTGACTTGGGTGCGGTCGGCAAAGGCCGGGCTGATGAAGCGGCGACTCTCAGCGACGATGGCTCCACCACGCACGCGGGTCAGTTCGCCCGCTTTTTCCAATGCCCGCAGGTCGTTCCGAATCGTGCCTTCCGACACCTCCAGGCGGCTGGCAAGTTCGGGAACCCGGATTCCTGGTTTTTCCCGGAGGAATCCCAATATTCGCTGTCGCCGCTCAAAGATGGTCATACGCTCGTTTGCCCTAAACGACAAGACCTTTGTCAAAACCTGCGGATCTGTTGTTGATTTCTGACGAATCTATTATAGTTGGATTGTGGAAATTTGTCAAATGCAGTTTCATGCTGTTGAAGATTGTTGTAGCTTGTGTAGAATATCAAAATTCGACAAAAGGTGAGGGTGGGCAGCTTCTGGGATCACAAAGAAACGAGGGGACGGACCCAACGGCCCGCCCCCTCGGTGCTGGAGCAGAGAAGCTAGGCTTGACCCTGCGGGGTAATCTCGAGCATCGCCCGTAGTACCCCGTCTCGGTAGCCGTCGACCATCTCAAAGGCCTCGGCGATGCGCTCCAGGGGCAGCCGATGGGTGGCCAGCGACCGGACGTCGACCTGGCCCGTCCGCACCAGACGGATGGCGCGCGGGTAGGTATGTTTCATGCGCCGCACCAGTTTGATCGTCAGGCCCTTGTGGCGCACGGTATCAGCTTGCAGGGTCATCAAACCGTCGGGCGAGATGCCGGCGATGACCGTCGTGCCGCCGATGCGGGTCACGGCTGCGGCCTGTTGCGTCGTATCGCCGGCGCCGGCGGCTTCAAAGGCGACGTCCACACCGCGGCCGCTAGTCAGGCGCAAGATGGTGGCTACGATGTCCTCCGACTCCGGGTCCAGGGCTGCGTCGGCCACATAGTCCACCGCGAACTGCCGTCGGTAGCCCAGCGGTTCGCTCATATAGACCTCGCTAGCGCCGGCCGCCCGGGCCGCGGCGGCGATGAGAAGCCCGATCGGCCCTGCGCCCAGTACGGCCACCGTCTGGCCCGCGGTCACGTGCCCCAGGTCCACGCTGTGGAGGGCGATGCCCAATGGCTCCAGCATCGCGCCCTCAACCGGACCCAGCTCGCCGGGCAAAGGGAAACAGTTCTCTGCGGGCATGACGGTGTACTCGGCAAACACGCCATGGATGGGCGGCGTGCCACAGAACCGGACGTGGGGGCAGAGGTTGGGGTGGCCCTGACGGCAGGGCTCGCACGCACCGCAGGAGATGCCGGGATCGACGCTGACCAGTTGCCCTGGGACCAGGCCTGTGACGCCCGCTCCAAGCTGGGCGATCCAGGCCGAGAACTCGTGGCCCATGATGATCGGCTCGGTTACTGCCTGGCTGCCGATACGCCCGTGCTGGTAGTAGTGCACGTCCGAACCGCAGACGCCTACCGTGGCGACCTGGAGCAGGACCTCGCCAGGTCCGGGCGCGGGCCGCGGCAACTCTGCCAGTCGCAGATCGCGAACGCCATGCAACAAAGACGCGCGCATTGTGGTGTTTGGCATGGGGAATTCCTCTCCTAGGGTTTTGTTTGGACAACCAATACACTGGCCCACGGGTCGGGCGGGTGATACGGCACCTGGACCGTGAGGCGGCCGGCGGGTGCTTGTTCGAAGGCCAAGTCCCGCCCGTCCGCCAGCAGGGAGACTGATGCTACCTGGCCCGGGAACCAGTTCATCTGTAGCTGGCCCTGTTTCGGCCAGTCCAATACGTGCAAATAGAGGATCCCGTCCCGGGCTGTGCTCCGCGCCGGGCCCCAAAGCTGAAGCGGACCGTAGGTGGTGCCGTGGATGGCCTCGCTGTTGGCGGCCATCCACTCGCCTATCTGGCGTAGTCTGTCGACCGCCTCGGGTGGGCATGTGCCGAGTGGCGTAGGCCCGACGTTGAGCAGGTAGTTGCCGCCGCGGCTGGCCGCTTCCACCAGGTTGCAGACCAACTGCCCGGCGGGCTTGTACGCGGCTTGGCCCGCCGGGTTGTAGGCCCAGGTGTCGTTCATGGTCATGCACGTTTCCCACGGTTGGGACTCCTCGAGCGCAGGATAGGGCGCGGTGGGGATCTGGCCCAGTTGCAGCTGGCCTTGGGCATAGCGCCGTGCCTGTTTCAGCAGCAGAGGCTCGATCCCGGGCACGCGCAGCAACTTGTTCAGAAGGCGAAAGTGCCTGTCCTTCAGCACCTGGCGCTTGTCCTGTTTGACCGGCACACCCAGGGTTGGCAGGAACTGTTCAAGGGTGACAAAGTCATACCGTCCGCCCAACCGGTCGTTGATCAGGGTCTGTGGGCTCAGTTCGTCGATGAGGCGGTGAAAGCGGGCGGGATCGTACTTTTCGTGGCTGGCGATGCCGTCGAACCACAGGACGCTCACCGGGCCATAGTTGGTGAGCAGCGTGCGCAGGTGCTCTTCCAGGTAGTCGAGATATCCGCTCCAGGCGGGGCGCTGGGGCTCACCCAGCCAGTTCTCGGTGACCGGCCGGGTCGTATCCCGATACCCGGGGTGGTGCATGTCCGGCTGTGAATAGTAAAAACCCAGCCGGATCCCGACCTGGGCGCAGGCGTCGGCTAGCTCGGCGCATACATCACGGCCATAGGGCGTATTGGTGATCTTGTAGCTGGTGCCTGGCGCATCGAACATGCAGAAGCCATCATGATGCTTGGCGGTAAAGATGATGTAGCGCATGCCAGCCTGGCGGGCCAGATGGGCCCAGGCTACGGGATCGAATTCGGTGGGATTGAAACGCTGAGGTAGGGCGACGTACTCCGCTTCGGTGATAGGTGGCTGGGGGCCAAAGGCAGCGGCGGCTAGCTCGGGCGCCATGATTGGCCACGAGGCTTCCACACCGGCCACGGAGTAGGGACCCCAATGCAGGAACAGGCCGAACTTGGCTTCCAGATACCAGCGCAGTCTGTCGTCCTGCTTGGCGGGGCTCATGGCTGGTCCTCCCCGTGGCGTGGTCCAGAGCCGGTGTTCTCTGACCTCAGGATGTGTGCCCCTTCCGTCCTCGCCGTTTGTGGTTCGAGGCTGGCACAGGTCCGGAATCTGGCGCACGCACCGCAGCTGGTATGGCTACGCGTCGCCCGGTGCTCTCTTCACCTGCTCCTCGATCCAGGGGTAGGTGCGGGCGATGCCATCTTTGAGATAGTGCTTGGCCTGCCAGCCGATGGAATAGATGCGCTCATTGCTAAAATTGCGTGACTGGACGCCGACGGGTCCTGCTACGTGTTGGATATGGATCTCCTTGCCGGACACCTCAGCGATGGTGTTGGCTAGCTCATCCACACTCACGTATTCGGGGCAGCCGATATTCGCCGCGCCGTGCAGGTCAGAATGCATGAGCATATAGATGCCTTCGATCATGTCGTCCACGTAGGTATAGGAGCGGATGGCCGTACCATCGCCCCAGACCTCGATGGTGCCGCCGTCTTTGGCCTCGGCGATCTTGCGGCAGAGGGCGGCGGGCGCCTTTTCCCGGCCACCGGTCCAGGTACCTTCGGGGCCGTAGCAGTTTTGGAAGCGGGCGATGCGGACCTGCATCCCCCGGTTGCGCTCATAGGCCTCGGCCATCCGTTCGGCGTAGAGCTTTTCCCACCCGTACTCATTATCGGGGTTGGCCGGGATTGCCTCGGCCTCGGTCATCTCGGGCTCGCCGGGCTGCATGTCCCGGTAGACGCATACCGAGGAGGAGAAGAAGTAGCGTGGCACGCCCATCTTCCATGCATTGTGGGTCATGTGAATGTTGATCAAGGAGCTATTGTGCATGATCTCGCACTCGGCCGAGTGGATGAAGCCCATGCCGCCCATGTCGGCGGCCAGCTGGTACACCTCGTCAAACGAACCTTCTCCCAGCTTCAGGGCTGCCTGGCAGTTCTCTTCCTGTCGCAGATCCACAACCAGGAATTCGTCCGCCTGACTGGGGGCAAATTCGTGCTCCTTGATGTCTGCCCCGCGCACCCAATATCCTTCTCGTTTCAGCTTCTTGACCAGGTGCCCGCCAATGAAACCACCAGCACCGCAAACCAACGCTGTCTTCATCGTACTCCTTGCTTACCTATGATGTTCTGGTGTGACACGTCCGATGGTCGCTATTTCGCCAGACGGTGACCCAATCTTCGGTCACGACCACCCCGTAGATCCCCCGGTCATGCGGTGACAAGGCTCCACCCCGTTGATGCTCGCCCAGTCTACAGCTGGAAAGACGGGGGAGGAGGGATCAAGTGCTGGACCATGCAAAGCGCCTGAGCATCCATCTGGGCTGATATGCCCAGGTGAACATCGGTCGCTCCATGCACGCCCGCGCGGGACCAGTCTGGCAGGGTCCAAAACTGGTCCCCGCGGACAGAGAAGGCCATGCCGCTAGGGGGGACGCGGAGGTGCGTCCCCGTTTGAAAGATGCGGGTCGACGCTTAGGCTAACAACTCCTTTGCTTTGCGAGTGGCGCTGCTGGCGTCCGGCGCGAATCCATCGGCGCCAATCTTTTCGGCGAAGGCCTGAGTCACTGGTGCGCCGCCAACGATGATCTTGACTTCGTCACGCAGGC
>JASFOV010000121.1:0-10182 GCA_050116355.1 Anaerolineae bacterium | reverse complement strand
GCGTGTGGAGCACGTCTCAAAGGAGCAGCATTGCATCACCAAAAGAGAAGAAACGGTACCGCTCCTGAATGGCTATCTGGTACGCACGGCTGATCAGTTCCCGTCCAGCAAAGGCTGAAACCAGCATCAACAGAGTGCTGCGCGGCAGGTGAAAGTTGGTGAGCATCACATCAACCACATGGAACGAATACCCAGGATAGATGAACAGATCGGTGGGGCCGGCAAAGGCGGCCACAGTCCGCCAGGCACAGGCTTGTCCCTCTTCCAACTCCCCCCCGCCAGCCGGCAGGGACGGGGCACAGGCAGCGGCCGCCGACTCCAGCGCACGCACCACCGTCGTGCCCCCAGCAACGATCCGGCGCCCGCCTAGCCGGGCACGGTTGATCTGCTCGGCCACCGGCGCGGTCAGTTCGTACCATTCGGTGTGGATCTGGTGGTCCTCGATGCGCTTCTCTTTCACCGGACGGAAGGTGTCCAAGCCAATGTGAAGGGTGATGTACGCGATCTCGACCCCCATACGGCGCAGCTCGATCAGTAGTTCCGGCGTAAAGTGCAGACCAGCTGTGGACGCCGCGACCGATCCCTCGACCCGGCCATAGACGGTCTGGTAGCGTTCGGGATCGGCCAACGGTTTGTGGATATAGGGCGGCAATGGTACAATCCCCAGCTCTTGCAGCAGAGGCTCGACCGGTTGCGCAAAGCGAACAAGGCGGCCACCAGACTCGGTCTCGGCGACAATCTCGGCCTTCACGGAAATGCTGGAGGCCGGGTCTTGAGCCTGAAGCTCGATCGCTGTGCCCGGACCGAGTCGCTTGCCCCGCACCAGGGCCTCCCAGGTGCGTTCATCCTGCTGTCCAAGAAGGAGCAACTCCACCTTACCACCAGTTCGAGACTTTTGTCCATGCAGGCGGGCGGGGATGACGCGGGTTTGGTTGAGGATCAGCAGATCCCCAGGCTGAAGATACATGCCAATGTCACCAAACGTCTGGTGCTCGATCTGGTGTGTCTCGCGGTGAACCACCATCAACCGCGAGGCGTCGCGCGGTTCTACCGGCGTCTGGGCGATCAGCTCCTGGGGCAGATCATAGTCAAAATCACTGGTTCTCATCAGTCGTCGACCTTTCACCGGTTGAGAAGGCGGATGATGATATTGAGTACAAGGGTGAGTAACAGACTCAAAAGGATCATCGTGACAATGGGCACATAGCAAGAGACATGTTCGCCCTCGATGCGTAAGTCACCAGGCAAACGGCCCAAAGGCAGGCCCGTCCGCCCCAGCAGCCAAAGTGCACCGCCTACCACCAACAGGGCAAAGCCCAACAAAGCGATTGCTTTTCCCAAGGACGATAAATCCATGGTCTCCATCTCCATAGCCGGGGTGAAGGGCAGAGCCAGAAGCCGATCCGCCCGCCACCCCATCTTCGGACCCTGATTGTCCTGTGATCAAGGGAATGCTGCTGGACCCGGACCTGCAATTGACTACGCTGGCTCAGACTTGCCCCCGCCCAGAGGCACGCCAACCGGGATCTATTGAATTATCCCACCTTCAGATAACAGAGAAGTCAGCCCGCTCAATATCCGGCCGGTCCAAGCGCTCCTGCACGCGTGGATCCTGTAGCGCGCGCAGGTCTCTCTCGCGCCAGCTGCCGTCATAGCCAGGGTGGACCAACAATTCGCTGACCCAGCCTTCGCGCAAACCATCCAGGATGGATAGCAAATAGTCCGGCGTGCGATGGCCCGGCATGGAGAAATGCTGGATGAAGGTGTTGGGGCGGCGGATGCCGAGGCCATCGACGCGCTCGCGGTAACGCGTCCCTTGCCATTTTACTAGCCAGACTGGCAAGCGATTGTGCTGGGCGAATAAGGGCACCAGCTCCTCGAAATCATCACCAAACGGCGACCGGATCGGCAGGTGATACATCTGGGCTAGCTCTAGGGTGACCTTGAACCGGTCGGGGCGCACGTAGGATACAGCGCAATGATTGTCCAGATGGTCGGGCGGACGGCCGACATCAGCGACAAAGCGTTCGATCTGCGCACCAAGCTCGGCGCGGAGCTGGTCCGTCGTTCCCGGTCGCAGGCTACGCAGGATCTGGGCATCGGAGAGAAAGCGGCCTTCCGGGCCCAAAAGCGCTGGCACTTGTTCGGCCGGCAGGACCGGGGCTCCCTGGTTGAAGGTCAGGTGTACACCTGCCCCAAGCTCTGGATGCTGGCGCAAGTAGGCGGCCGCCTGCGGCCAGGCCGGCATGTTGGTCATGCACGAAGTGCTGGTGATCCGGTCTGCGCCGTGCAGATCGATGATAGCGCGTACAATATGATCGTCATAGCCAAAATCGTCAGCGTTGATAATGAGATATTTCATAGATGCTTTCTGTGTGCCATGATGGAGCTTCAAGCTAGCGGCTATTCTCCGACTCGACCCTGCATCGACCACGCGCCTGTCCAGACAATCTGCACCGGGACTAACTGGCCCCGCCAATCCTTGCTGCCAATTTCAAAGAAAACGAGCTTGTTGGTGCGGGTCCGACCGCGCCATTTGCCCTTGTGCCGCTCTTCGACAAGCACCTCAACGGTCTGTCCGAGATACTGAGCATTGATCTCACTCACAATACGCTCCTGTAGATCATCGATGGCCCTGCGTCGCCGCTCCTTTTCCTGAGAAGGCACATCGTCAGCCAAACGTTCAGCGGGGGTACCTGGGCGGGGCGAGTAGGCGGCCACGTGCACCATGTCGAAGCGCAAGCCCTCCAGCAAACGATAGGTAGCCTCGAATTGTGCCTCTGTCTCACCAGGGAATCCTACAATGACGTCGGTCGCCAACCCTGCACCGGGCATCGCCGTGCGGATGCGAGTCACCAGGTCGCGGTACTCGGCGACGGTATAGCCACGCCCCATTCGCCGCAGCACGCCGTCGTCGCCGGACTGAACCGGGACTTCCATATGCTCGCAGACTCGAGGTAGGCGGGCAGCCATCTCAATCAGCCGGTCGGTCATGTCCGCAGGATGGGAGGTGAGGAAGCGAATCCGAGCCAGGTCCTCGATCTCATGGACCGCCGCCAACAGATCGGCCAGGTCGGGCGGTCGATTCCCAGTCTTGTCTGCCCCGGCCGGTGGCGGCTCAGGCGAGGCGGGGACCGGCAGATCGTGACCGTAGGAATCGACGTTCTGGCCCAACAGCGTGATCTCTTTGACCCCACGCCGCACCAGGCCCTGTACTTCGGCGACAATCTCCGCCACAGGACGGCTAACCTCAGGGCCACGACGTAGGCGAACGATGCAATAGGTACACAGATGATCGCAGCCCTGGTTGATGGGCACCCCGACTGATACCGGAAGCGAGGGTGCTTCGGCGGGAAGAGCCTCGTCCATCGGGCGGCTGGCCACCTGGCTCTCGGCAAGTTCCACGACGGCCGCGACATCGGAGGGTTTGATGAACGCATCTACCCACGGGTAGCGATGCTGCAAAGCCGGGATTTCATTCACATAACAACCCATGAGCGCCAGCTTGAGCTCGGGCTTGCGTCGCTTGAGTCCTTGCAGCGAGGTCAACCGGCCGGTGACCTTGTCTTCGGCGCTCTGACGCACCACACAGGTATTCAACAGGATCAGATCGGCGCTCTGGGGCCGGTCCACCTGCTGGTAGCCCAGCTTATCCAATTCTTCTGCCGCCCGCCGCGAGTCGGCAAAGTTCATCTGGCAGCCGATAGTCCACTGGTAGTACTTCATGATCTACCGCGTCCCCGCCAAGGGGTCGATCTCATATTCAAAGTTGTTATCAGCCTCGCGGAGGGGCGGCAACTGTGCATCTTTTTTCGAGAGGATCGGATCGCTGGTTGGCCACTCAATCCCAATCTCGGGGTCATTCCATAGGATACCACGATCCAGATCACCCGCATATTCCTTTGTAACCATATAGAGGACATCAGCCGTGTCACCCAGCACACAGAATCCGTGGGCGAACCCTACCGGGACGTAGAGCATGGAACCCGATCCACCTGACAGCACGAGGCCAACCCATTGCCCATAGGTCGGCGAGCCTTTGCGGATGTCGACTGCCACATCAAAGATCTCGCCGTGAAGGGCCATGACCAGCTTACCCTGGGCTTGGGGGTGCTTTTGATAGTGCAGGCCGCGCAGAACCCGGCCCAGGGAATGGGAGCTGTTGCTTTGGACAAAAGCGTCCGGAATACCATGCGCTGCGAACTGGGATTGCTTGTAGGTCTCCATAAAGAAACCACGATGATCGGCAAATTGCTGGGATTGGACGAGAATGACCTCAGGGATAGCCAAACGTCGAAATTCAAAAGGCATGTATACTCCTCTTACCGGTTACCGGCGGCGCAGGATTTCGCGAGCAACGACCAACCCCGAGGCCGAGGCTTGGACCAGGCCCCGCGTTACGCCCGCCCCATCCCCAGCAGCAAAGAGGTTGCGCACTTCTGTCTCCAGATCATGGCTCAGTTGGAGACGCGACGAATAGAACTTGGCCTCCACACCATACAGCAAGGTATGGCGTGAGGCGACGCCCGGCGCCACCTGATCGAGGGCATCGAGCATTTCCAAGATGTTGACCACGTACCGGTGGGGCAGGACTAGATTCAGATCACCAGGGGTCGCCTCCTTCAGCGTGGGGCGGGTGATACATCGCTCCAGGCGCTGCTCGGTCGTGCGCCGGCCAGCTCGCAGATCGCCCAGACGTTGGACCATGATCCCGCCAGAGAGCAGGTTGGCCAGCCGGGCAATGTATTTGCCATACGCGATAGGCTCTTTGAAAGGCTCGGTGAAGTTCTTGCTGACCAAAACAGCGAAATTGGTGTTCTCGGTCCTTTGCTCGGCGTACGAATGCCCGTTGACCGTCAGAACGTCGCCAGCCCATTCGATGACCACTTCACCGTAGGGGCAGACGCAAAAGGTGCGTACCCGGTCGTCAAACGATCGCGAGAAGTAGATAAACTTGGGCTCGTAGAGCAGATCCGTCAGAGGCTGCAGGATCTGGGCTGGCAACTCAACGCGCACCCCAATGTCCACCGGATTGATACTGAGACTAAGGTTCAGATCGCGGGCCAGACGGGTGAGCCAGTCAGCCCCTTCGCGGCCTGGCGTGAGGACCACATAGGGGGCTGTCAGCATCTCGCCCTTGGCAGTTTCTACTCCCACAACCGCACTGCCGGCCGTTTGAACACGGGCAACCTCGGTGCGGGTCCGAACGTCAACGCCACGACTGACCAGTTCTTCGTACATCGCGCCAAGGATGTCACCGCTACGCTCGGTGCCTAGATGACGGATCGGATAGTGCTGCAGGCGCATGCCGGCGATGGCCGCCTGGCGGGATACCTCTTCGATGCGATCCAGATCGCCATTGTATGGTTCGCCATCAGCGCCAAATTGCACCCAAAGACGATCGACCTCCTGCACGAGAAGCTCTGCCTCGTCCTGCCCCCGGAAAGCGGACAACAGACCGCCAACCTGGGTCGTGATGGTCAGTTTTCCATCGCTGAAGGCGCCTGCCCCACCCCAACCAGTCATCAGAGCGCAGGTAGCACACTTCATACAACGCCCCGTCTCGCGGGACGGACACCGACGTTTGTCCAGAGCCGGCCCCTTGTCCAGGATCAGCACCCGTGGACAGGTGGTCCGACCCGCTTCCCGATAAAGTGGGTTGGTGAGTTCTAGCGCAGCAAAGATACCGGCCGGTCCGGCACCAACGATGATTACATCATAATCCGTGCGAGTCATAACTGTTCCTCCGGTCGGAGCAAGGAAGAGCTGTACTGCAGGCTGTGCCACCCAGCCTTTCTGGAAGGCTCCAATGCAGGCCATGCTCCCATCGGGTGCGAAGGGACCCAAGCGCTTCCTACTAGTGGCTCGCTCACTGCTCGCGCCGATCGGGGCTGACCAGCCCTTTGTCGCCCTCCTTCGGGGCAAGGACCAAAATCGGTACGAACCACGTGGCAGCGACATGGACCTCGCCGGGCGGTAGATTCGAGCGATCCAACAGCTCCTGAGCTTCCTGGCACGTATAGCCGGCGCGTACCGATTCGTAGTAACCACCGTAGCCCCAGTAGCTCCCAAAGGGAATACTGACCGCCGGGATACTGCCATAGGCAAAGAGCCGTTGGAGCGGCGTCACCTCACGGCACAGATCAGCGATAAAGTACCGCCCGCCTGCCATGCTACCAGATGCTTGGCCGGATCCTTTGGACCCGGGCCGGGAGGGTTTCAGCACTCGGGCAATCTCGTTCAGAACTTGCAGTGGCTCCTGCCAGTGATGCATGGCAAAGGAGCTGACGACGAGATCCACGCTCCCGTCTGGAAAAGGCAGGCAATGTGCGTCACCTTGGGGCCACAGCCCCCGTCCAGCCAAGCCCATCCACTTTGCCTGCCGCTGCGCCTGCTCGACCATGTGAGCAGCCAAATCGACCCCGATCACTCGCAAACCGGGGGCTTGACGGGCCAGCTCCAGGGCCACATAGCCTGGACCTGTGCCCAGGTCCAAGGCTTGCCCGTGGGTTACCCTTTGGGCTAGAGCGCCAGAGACGAAACGTCCGTACACGGTGCGAACAAAGGGCAAGCTCGTGTACAGGCCATAGAGCCAAGTGAGGGCTTGGGGTTCAACTGCGCACGCTTCGGGGACGCGCTGGGACAAGCTCAGGTATCTCATGCCTGCATCGCCATAAAATGCCGCCAAGTTCTCTCCAGCCCTTCACGCAGCTTAACTTGGGGGCGCCAGCCCAAATCACGCTCAATCTTGGCACAGTCCAAGTACGAATGTCGCACATCACCAGGGCGCCGCGGTCCCCGCCGCGGCTCCTGATCCTGACCGACCACCGCCGAAAGATGCCGGTGGAGGGCATTGATACTGGTGCCCACACCCGTACCGACATTGTACGCCTGACCAACTCCCCCTTCAAGCGCTAGCAGATTGGCGCGAGCACAGTCGCCAACATAGACAAAATCGCGTGTTTGCTCGCCATCCCAGTCTATGGTGGGGACCACGCCGTCCGCCAGGTTCTGGCAAAAGATGGCAACGACCCCTGCCTCGCCAAGGGGATCTTGGCGCGGACCATAGACGTTGGCATAGCGCAAACTGGTCCAGGCCAACCCGTGCTGCGCACCATAGAGGCGCACATACTCCTCGCCCGTGTACTTGCTGAGAGCGTAAGGGGATACGGGGTTTACCAGATGACTTTCGTCCATGGGCAGCCGCTGCGGATCACCATACATGGCCCCCCCGGACGAGATGTAGATGAACTTTTTCACGTCTGCCCGATGGGCGGCCTCCAACAAGTTGATCGTGCCCGAGATGTTCTGAACCGCATCAAAGAGAGGCTCCCGGACCGAAAGGGCCACGCTCGCCTGGGCTGCGTGATGATTGACGACCTCAGGACGTAGCGTCATGAGCAGATCCCCCAGATCCGGACTTGTGATATCTGCCTCTATGAAACGGGCAGCCGAGGGCACTCGCGCCCTCTTTCCCGTGCTCAAATTGTCTATGACGATCACTTGGTGACCGGCAGCCAGATACGCATCGGCAACGTGTGAGCCGATGAAGCCAGCTCCGCCGGTGATGACAATCTTCATCGAAAACTGTTCCCCTCTACCCTAGACATGCGCGGCTATTGTAGCACGGCTGCGACAAAGGCTCAAGTTTGCCCTTCTTCAATTAGATCCAGATCCAGTACAGAGCGCCTAAGACGCTGTACTAGTTGTTCTGTAAATCGTACGACAAAGACTTGACAAAGAACAATTGTTCTGGTATAATAGACCCGAACAGATGAGCTATTGCTCGCATGTTCTACCTTGGGAAGGAGGTTCATCATGGCCAAGGAACTGTCTGAACGCCAGCAAGGGATCCTGAACTTTATTCAGGAGTTTATCGGTGAGAACCACTACCCGCCATCGATCCGTGAGATCGGGCAGGAAGTGGGAATCTCCTCCACCTCCGTTGTCAAGTATAATCTCGACGCCTTGGAGCGCAAAGGGCTTATTGAGCGCAGCAGCGAAATCTCGAGGGGCATCCGCCTGGCCAGCGAACTAGTTGACCAGGTGGCTGAGGTGATCCAGGTACCACTGCTGGGCCGTATCGCCGCTGGCGAGCCGATCCCTGTGCCTGAGACAGACTTCTCACCCTACGGCTATGACACAACGGTAGAGCTAACTCGGGATATTGTCAAAGACTCGCGGAACATCTACGCCCTGGAGGTCAAGGGGGACTCGATGATCGATGCGCTGATCAACGATGGCGACATCGTACTTATGCGCCACCAGCAGCGTGTCGAGAATGGTGAGCTTGCCGCCGTGTGGCTGCGAGACGAAGAAGAGACCACGCTCAAGCGCTTCTACCTGGAGGGCAATCAGGTGCGCTTGCAGCCGGCCAACCCCACCATGCGAGCCATGTACTACCCGGCTGAAGATGTGGAGGTCATGGGCCGCGTGGTCTGTGTGATCCGCCAACTGAACTGACCGCTAGCCTGCGATCACGGGCTGCGCACAGCCCCGGATCTATTCAAGCATTCGGCTCTGACCCGGCCTGGTTGGCGGTGCTGTGGGATTCGCTCCTCCAGCACCGCCGCTTTGCTTTCCCCCATCAGCCTCCCACACGCTGATCTCGACCCGGCGCCACGTCTAATACAGCGTCCGGCTCAGGCTCCCACCAAGAGCTCTCCCAGAGGTACGGTACACCGTTCTGACCGTGCTCCCACGATCCTTGGGGAATTCCTCAAGCACCGGTGCATGGGATCGTGGGCAAAGCCCAGCCGCAAGCGAGTCCGAACTCCGTGCCGAGACCCATCGTGGGCAAGGGCGAGCAAGTGGAGACATTGCAGCAGCACGATGGCAGACTTGACAAAGAACATTTGTTCTGATAGAATAGAACGTGTGTTCGCACTCGATCTAGAGCGGGGGTCTTGCGCTTGAGCATGATGTCTGGTGCCATATGGAACACCGTCCAACAACAGCGGATTCTAAGTCGTGCGATGCTCCTCCAGGGGGTCGCCCAGGCTCCATGGTCACCCTCGATGACTGCAGTGGACCGGAACGGAGCCGTGGATACCAGCCACGATACTCCAAGAAACGAGAGAGAGACACGATGAGCCGTTTGCTCCACCATCAGGCAGACCGGATTGAGTTGGTGCTGGCTAGCCACAAGGTCCCCGCACGCGTCACCGGCGGCACTGTGACACCTCGCTTGGTCCGCTACCAGATCTCCACACCCCTCGGTGTCAGAATACGCAAGATCAAAGGGCTGGCCGAAGAAATCGCCCTGAGTCTGGGTGCCCCAACATGTCGTGTCTACCGTCAAGCGGGGCAGGTGCAGGTCGAGGTGCCGCGTCGTGAGGGTCAAGTCGTGCATCTGATGGAGATTTGCCGGAAATTGGCTGCCAGCCAGAGCCAGGTCCCGCCCATCACCGCGGTGTTGGGATTGGATGATGGCGGGCGGCCACTCCTGCTGCAGTTGACCAGCCCCAACGTGGCCCACGTACTTCTGGCCGGCACGACAGGTTCGGGCAAGACCGTACTGGCCCGGACGATCATCGCCTCGCTGGCCCTGCTGAATCCACAGAAACGCCTGCAGATGCTATTGATCGACCCCAAGGGTCGGGGCTTCGCATCTCTGAACCGCCTGCCGCACCTCGTACGGCCCGTATTGACCCGGGCGGATGAAGCCTTACCCGCCCTTCGCCAAATCGTGGATGAGATGGAACGACGCGATAGAGAGACCAGGTCCGATCCCAGACTGGTCGTGGTCCTGGATGAGTTGGCCGACCTCATCCAAGTGGGCGGCAGCGAGATGGAGCAATTGTTGACTCGACTGACACAGCGGGGAAGAGAGGCTGGCATCCACCTCGTGGCCTGTACCCAGAAGCCCTCCGCCGCCATCATTGGTAGCTTGATCAAGAGCAACTTTCCGGTGCGCTTGGTGGGAAGTGTGACGAGCCCCGAGGACGCCAAGGTAGCCACGGGTATGGCCGGAACTGGCGCCGAGCGATTGCTAGGCCAAGGTGACTTCCTACTGGTGATCAAGGGACACGCACAGCGGTTCCAAGGAGCGTATCTATCAGAGCACGAGCTGACCACACTGGTAGCCCGTCTGGTACAGCAGGGACACGGCGCGCAGATGCTGGCGGCGTGGACCGGCACCGATGGCGCCGGCGAACAGTCCGAGGGCTTGGCGGCGCGGCT
>JASFOV010000120.1:0-10185 GCA_050116355.1 Anaerolineae bacterium | reverse complement strand
TTGGACGAGCGGAATCTATCTCAGATCGCGGCAGCGGATGTGGGGCAGCGCATTCAGGTAGCAGGCCAGATCACCAAGGTTGCGCCCTTTTCTCAAGGGGTCAAGTACGCGCTGGACGACGGAACCACGACATGTACTCTGTTGCTGTGGCAGAATGTACTTGACCGGATGGCGGAAGGTGATTCTCTGCGCGTCGGAGCACAGGTGTTGGTGCGAGGCGAGGTTTCCGAATACCAGGGTGACTTGGAGATTGTGCCGCCCAGCCCGTACGATGTGGAGATAGTCGCTCCCGCTGAGCCGGGGATGGTTTCGGAGCCAATGGGCCGGTCAATCGGATCCCTTTCCGGCAATGATTTGGGAAGCCTAGTGGCACTGGCGCAGGCCAGCATCGTCGACATTGAGTACTTTTCCAAGGGGATCAAGCTCACCTTGGTAGATGACTCGGGGCGCATTGTGTTGCTCTTGTGGCAGAATGTCCTGGAAGAGATTCCTGAGCGATACCGGTTACGCCCGAGCAACGAGGTCAAGGTGACCGGGGTGATAGATCAATACCAAGGCGATTTGGAAATTGTGCCTCGACTAGGCACTGATCTGACTATCCTGGCGACCGCAGGCTCTGGATCGGTCACGGAGCGTACAATCGGGGAACTCTCGGCTGTAGATGAGGGGCAGATAGTCACTGTCGAGGGCATGCTGATCGAGATAGCGGGCGACACATGGCGAAAGATTTGGCTAGATGATGGAATAGGCCAGGTCCTTGTCTTTGTGCCGCAACGCGTGGTGGGGTACCTTCCCGCCAATCTGCAGGTTGGTCAGCGATTGCGAGTAACTGGAGAGGTTGAGATCTACAATGGGCAGGTCGAGATCGTTCCTCTGGCGGGCGGCGATGTACAGCGGCAGTAGCCTGCTATTCAGTGGGGAGAATGATCAACGGCCCAACAAACACTGTCTGACACCTGTAGCAAGGTTGGATTGGGATTGAAACAAGAAGAAGGATCAAGGGAGGGGTTATGTCGCATCCATTTGAAGAAGGCAAAACCTATCGGAACCGGGTAGGTGAGTATGTCGTCCAGTCGATCGAAGGCGATCGAATGACGATCAAATATGTTGGCGGGGGGACCCTCGAAACCACTGTCCATCTTCAGGCCCGCATTTGGGAGAACATCCATTTTGAGGAGCAAATGGCTCGTGAAGAAGAGCGGATGCGGCTAGCACGTGAAGCCAGGCGCAAGGCTCGAAAGCGCGCGGCACGAGCCAGACGGGCGGCCCGCCGTCCCAAGTTTGGCGGTTTTGAAGAGGCAGACTTTGAGGCGAAGAAGCGCGGTATTGCCTGGTCGAGCCGCAAGGAGCTGGGGAAGGTCCTAGCTTATAACCTCAGCCAAAGCACTGGCAACGACTTTGGTTCGTGGATCGTCCCGCGCAAATCAGGAGTGAACGTAGCTGGGAAGGATGCCTTCAACCGGGACGTGCGCGACAACAACGTCACATTCTTTGTTGCTGTGGATGAGCAGGGGGTGTCCTACGGGCTCCGAGTGGGTAAAGCCGACGGCAAAGCCAAGGCGAAATCTCCGTGGAAACAGCTGATGAAGACGTTGGTCGAGGACGACAAGATCCGCCGGGCAATCCGGGCTTCGATGAAAGCGCACGAGTTGGTACTGGATGTCTATGCCATGGATGTACGCTATGGCTTGGTTGGACAGCTTTTCCATCAGAAGCGGGACTTTTTGTGGGAGCAGAAAAGGGTGGATCAGGATCTGTCGCGCAAGATGGATTGGAGCAGCCTGATAGAGCACCTGGAGGAACTGGGGGCCAAGAAACGGTGCAACCTGTATCTTCGCAAGCGGATTGAGCCGGAGGAGGCAATAGAGGCAGGTCCGGAGGCTGCCGAGCATATCACGGCGATGTTCACTGAGCTGATGCCCGTCTACGAGGCGGTTGTCTCCTAAGCTGGTTGTCTGGATTCCTGCCCATGAAACAGTTGAGGGGGACACCACTCAAACGCTTTCTGCGCTCGCTCCCACCACCGCCCAAGCCCACCGAGCTAGTCATCGTCTGCCAAAGCGTAGCCTATCCGGTCAATGTTGGGTCGGTCTTTCGCATTGCCGATGCGCTGGATGCAGCCGAGGTTGTGCTGACTGGTATTACGCCGACCCCTCCCCATCCCAAAATCATCAAGGTGGGGCGGGGCAAAGATCGTCGCATCCCGTGGCGCTATGTCGAGCGACCCGAGTCGGCACTCGAGGCGCTCCGGAAGGAGGGGTACTGGCTCGTTGCGCTGGAGATCACCGATTCCTGCCAGCCCTATTACGCAGTCGACTATCCCGGGCGTGTGGCTCTGGTGTTGGGCAATGAAGATCATGGGGTGACGCGCGCTTCCCTGGCGATGTGTGATGCGGCGATATTTGTGCCGATGTATGGCAAAGGGAAATCTCTGAATGTCCATGTATCTTTGGCTGTGGTGGGATACTACCTTCTGCATCGTTTGTCGTAGAGTAAAGGAGTAGATTTGAGGGAGGGAATGTTGTGAGCGAGATAATCGACAAGATCGTAGAAGGTGCTGGACAAGTAATGTCGGAGGTAGACAAAGGGGGGCAGATCCAGTCAGCCATCAGCGGCCTGCGACATCGCATGGCCGAAGCCGATCGCCGTCGCAAGCTGAATACCATCAAGCAGGAGATCCAGGAACTTCAGGGGAAGGAAGCCCAATCGATCAATGCTTTGAGTGCCCAAGTCCTGGCCCTGTACGAAGCCGGATCGCTCACCCAGCCAGAACTGATCAGTCTGTGCAAACGGGTGGATCAGATACGGGAGCAGATCGAGGTAAAAGAGGCGGAATTGGCCTCCCTCGAGCCGGCTCCGTCGGCTGAGCAGCCGGTGGAGCCGCAACCCGCTGTGTCGCAGGCCACACCCCAAACAGTCTGTCCCAGTTGTGGGGTGCCGATAGTCACAGGGGCTGCTTTCTGCCAGTCCTGTGGGGCAACCCTGTCCCAGGCGCAGCCGCCGGCGCCAGTCCATTTCTGTGTGCACTGCGGTGCTCAACTGCGGGAGGGCGCGCGCTTCTGTCCCAAGTGTGGTCAAACAGTACCCTCTAGCCCCTAGTCGCCCAGGGCCTGCGAGTTGGTGTTCTGTTTGAGCGGGGGAGGTAGACATTTCGCCGCCACTTGTGCTATAATGGATGGCGGAGGTTGGAGATGGATCCGGAGCAGTGCTTTTCCAAAGAGCAGTTGGAACGGCTGCGCTTGATGGCCGGTGAGCAACCCGGCCTGGCGGCCATCTATCTCTTTGGATTGCGGCAGAGAGGCGATTGTGGGCTGGCCGCGTTGTTCACTGCGAGCCTGCCCTGGTCCGAGCGCTTGGGGCTTGAGTTGGCCGTGGCCGAAGCGCTCGAGCTGGACGCCGTAGAACTGATTAACCTGCGGCGCATGCCGCTCGTGGCTCGTTTTGACATAATCAATCGAGGGGAACCTCTATGTGTCTGTGATCCCGAAGCATTGGCCATTTTTATCGAACAGACCATCGCCCGCTATGCAGCTTTCTACCCGCTATTGGAAGCGCTTTACTGGAAGGTGGAAACAGGCCCGCTGTCTGAGGATAGACTGACGGAAGGCCCATCGCCGAGCTTCGGATAGTGTGTTCCCTGCCCCTTTATTCTGTGACCTCGATTCCCCATAATTCTCAACCTTGGAGGTATTCTTTTGATCATTTCAGTATTGCCGGTTGGTTTGATCCAGACCAATTGCTATGTGCTTGGTTGTGAGGAGACAAAGGAAGGCGCAATCATCGATCCCGGGGGGCATCCGGATCGCATACTGGCTGAAGTGAAACGCTTGGGACTGGAGATCAAGTACATCCTGAACACCCATGCCCACTTTGATCACACGGACGCCAATGGTGCGCTAGTGCAGGCCACAGGTGCGCCCCTAGCGCTGCATCCAGAGGAGCGTGCACTGTTGGAGGCGGCAGGCGGGGCAGCTCTGTTTGGCCTGCATGCGGATGCCAGTCCCCCACCTGACCTGGATCTGCAAGATGGCGATAAAGTGGCCATTGGTCAGCTACGGTTCGACGTGCTGCATACTCCCGGTCACACGCCCGGTCATGTTTGCTTCCACGAACCCAACGAGAAGGTGCTCTTTGATGGTGACGTGCTCTTTTACCGGGGGGTCGGTCGCACCGATCTGCCCGGCGGGAACTGGCAACAGTTGATGCACAGCATTCAAGACGTGCTGTTCACCCTGCCTGACGATACGGTTGTCTATTCGGGGCATGGTCAGCAAACGACTATCGGCGACGAAAAAAGATCCAATCCCTGGCTGCGGTAGCTGATGGTACCCGTCACCAAGGGACTCTATTCCACAAGGAGCAATCAGCGGTGAGCAACCAACGAGAAGCAGTCATCGTCAGTGCCTGCCGGACAGCCATCGGCAAATTCATGGGCGGGCTGTCCACTACGCCTGCGCCCCAACTGGGTGGCGTCGTCATCCATGAGGCAATCCGGCGGGCAGGCATCGAGCCGGCCGGGGTCGAAGAAACCTTGATGGGCTGTGTAGTGCCAAATGGTATGGGACAGGCCCCGGCGCGGCAGGCAGCCATCCAAGGGGGGATTCCGCCCGAGGTGGGGGCAGTGACGATCAACAAGGTCTGTGGCTCGGGGTTAAAGACGGTCATGCTAGCTGCCGGGCTCATTGGCGCCGGCGATGGCGACGTCTATGTAGCGGGTGGCATGGAGAACATGAGTCTGGTACCTTATCATTTGCCCCGGGCCCGCGCGGGCTACCGGCTTGGCCATGGCTCATTAGTCGATGGTGTGGTTCATGATGGGCTCTGGTGCGCTTTTATGGATCACCACATGGGCAACTCCGCCGAGTTTATCGCCGCACAGTATAACCTCGAACGCCAGGAACTGGACGAGTATGCGTATCACAGCCATCGCAAGGCCATAGAGGCCATAGATGCCGGCCGCTTCCAGGCAGAGATCGTGCCGGTGGAGATTCCCACACGCAAGGGGCCGCCGCTGATCTTTGACACGGATGAGGGCCCACGCCGCGATACGAGTCTTGAAGCGCTCGCCAAGCTGCGGCCAGTTTTCAAGAAGGATGGTATCGTTACGGCGGGGAACTCTCCCGGCATCACCGATGGAGCTGCGGCAGTAGTTGTCACCAGTCGGCAAAAAGCCGATGATCTCGGGCTCAAGCCCATGGCGCGTATCATAGGCTATGCACAGGCGGCCGTAGATCCTCAGTGGCTGTTTATCGCGCCGGTCCGTGCCATGCGCCGCTTCCTGGAGCGAACCGGTACCACGCTGGCCGACTATGACCTGATAGAGCTAAACGAGGCTTTTGCGGCCCAGACCTTGGCCGATGGCAAAGAGCTTGAAGCGGATGGTTGGGATTGGTCCAAGGTCAACGTCAACGGTGGGGCGATTGCCTTGGGACATCCTATTGGCTGTTCGGGTACACGGGTACTCGTCACACTATTGTATGCGCTCCAAGCCCGTAACCTTCAACGAGGCATTGCCAGTCTCTGTCTTGGTGGGGGCGAGGCCGTGTTGTTGGCCGTCGAGATGGAAGCATAGGAGAGAAAAACAGCGGGCCCACGGCGCAAGCGCCAGGCCCGCTGTTCGGAGGATCCCCGGATCCTACGGTTGTGTCGTAATCGTGGCGGTGATTGTCCCCGTCGGTGTTGGCGTTGGCGTGGCCCTGATAGCTACTTCGATCGTCTCTGGAATAACATTGACAACCGTCACATCCTCGGGTGCCAACACCACCGGCTCAATGCGGTAGACCCCCAGTGAGTATCCAAATAGATTGAGCAGGACTTGGATGTCGTTGGACGTCAGTCCATCCACGACCGCCTCTGGGCCCTCGAGGACGACGTCGACCTGATTCGGCGAAGGAGTGGCTATCCAGCCTGACCGGAGCCCCTCGATCTCGACCTCACTGGTGATGGTGCGGCTGCTTAGGATCGGCAGGATCTCAATGGTGACGGTCACAAAGTCAGGACCGACTACCTGCACATCGGCTGATGCTGTGATGGGGCTCTGTTCTATCAAGTTGTCGATGGCACCGCCGATAGAGATGGGCAGGGTCACCACAAAGCCAGGCAACTCCTCAAGCACATTGGGTTGGCCCCGGAGGGTCACCGTGGAGGGTTCCACTTCCACGTTCCCCCGCCGGTAGCCGGGGGCCGGATCGCCGCGGATGTCGGGGACTACTTCGACCTCAGGCTTATAGCCGACCCGGGTGCGCACCTGGATACGTACCTCAGTCTGGGTGGGCTGCCATTCGATCCCATCCACAACCTGCCCGTCAGAATTCACAGGGAAGACATCGACCTCTTCGGCAAGGTCGCCCTTGGCGCCCTCAACCGAGATTGCACCGGTCACGGCCGTGACCTCGGCCAGGAGAGGCTCCGGTCCCTCGAGGGTCACCTGATCGGGCGTGAGGCTGGGGCGCGTCGCCAGGTACCCGGTGGCAACCTGTCCCTCGACTTCGATGGAGATCGGCGACGATAGCGTGCGCAAGGCTTCCAAGTGAACGAACTGCGTTGAGGGTTCGATCTCCTGGATCCGGATCATTTCATTGGTTGTGGAGACCACAACAGGGATGGCGCTGGGTTGCCCCAGTTGGACGTTTGACAGATCCATCGTCGCCGCAAAGTCTGACACCCGCAAATCGGCCAATACACTCTGGCGCGCACGCACCTGAACGTTTGCCTCATCGGAAACTTGTGATGGGTTAAAGATCACAGTATCCTCTGGTTGGTTCAGAAGGGAGATGGGCACCCCGATCAGTTCTAGTGGGCCAAAGGGATCCGTTTGCAGCGTAGCAGCGATCCAGACGGTAAACGCCAGGAGCAGGGAAAGGATCACGGTGCCGAGTCTATTCACAAAACGTCGCAAGGTGTCGCTCATGGTCCAATTCGTTCCAGATCGCAGATGGCTCTATCAGGCCAGATGGGAGTAATGATAGGCAACAATCGCTGGTCGAATCTCCTGGGCTTGGGCTGTGCCGTTGGTGCCAGCGCTAGCCCGCACAAAGGCTCGAATCTCAGCGATCTTTCTTGCTTTTCCCCAGCAACCACCAAAGAGCCAGGGCTGAAGCTGCGACGCCCAGGACTCCAGCTGCAGCGGCCGTCTTGGGTTCGTACAAGGGGCTGGTCACGGCAGGCACATTGCCGTACTCGGCGAACAGCTGGCCCCACTTGGTCTGGAGAGCTTCTTGTACCCGCTTATTACCGATAAATGGGTACCAGAACCCGTCATAGTAGCCCCGCGACGCGGCATAGGACCAGGGTACGATGGGGGTACGTAACAACACGTTTTCGAATGGCTTAAGCGGGCCGTGGTAGATCATCTTTTGACCACGGCTGGCAAAGGTCTCGCCGGTGCGGGCGTGCCACCGGACCTCATCCGGATCCACGTCGCCTACCATCTCGATCTCTTTGATATCGCCCGTGCCCAATCCTCGCTCGTGACCGAGACGGATGAACTTGAGTTCCATCGGCTCAAATCCTTGGAGATAGGCCGACACGGCATCGATGGCGACTTGATCGGCTGAAGCCAAGATCAGATCCTTCTCCTGGACCCACATGGACCGGGGCCCGGGCCCATCACCGACAAAGGTGCCATCCATCACGGCAAACAATCCACTGTGGATCTCCTGTTGAATGGCGAGCAGGTCGACGACAGTTTCGTGGATGACCGCATGGGTCCAGTGCCGTCTTTCCGACAACAATCCGCCAAAGGCGTTCTTCATCGCGCCGGTGATGGTGGTAAAGACGTGCGTCTTGACGGTAGGTAGCTGGATGATATTCTTGTCGAAAAAGTAACCAGGAACCTTGATGCCTTCAGGATAAACCTTGTCCAGCACCAGCATCGGCGTTTGAGGTTCATAGGTGACCCACTCGACCTCGGGCTCGTACAGATGGATGTTCTTTAGACCATACTTGTCGGTGACGAGTTTGTGCTTGTTGTTCCGTTCCCCAACATAGGCGTCCACAACAACCGTGCGGTTGTGCGCGGCAGTCAGGTTTTCGTAGCCGTCTTCGACTAGGCTGCGGACGACCCCCTCGAGTTGCCAGGGGGCAGTCGAACAGGCCGGGTACCATTGTTGCCAGGATATATTGATTTTGAGGAGTGTTTCCTTGTCTTTTGGCAGAGATGCTTCGTAGTCGGCCAGTTTCAATAGCCGTTGGTAGTCATCCAGCACCGTTTCGGGTTGGGTGTGAAGTATGGCTACGCGACCGCGGCCCGGGAAATTCTTGTCAATCACGTCTTGCCTCCCTCATTGCGCGATCTGGAGTGCCCGCCGGCTGGGATGCAACTTGTGGTACTCCAGCCGTGAAATTGCGCCGCACCCCTATCATACCATTCCAATCGCGATGCGTAGTATAGCGCAATTCAGGCATAATGTCCAGTATCCATGCCATGTTTCGTATACTGTGGGGCCAAAATGTTGTCCAGAACTGGTGATTATGCTATAATGGCAAAGCGTTTCTCCATGTTTTCGAGTGAGTTCTCTTTCACAGGGTGAGGGGAGAGAGGTGACGGACATGCCCCAGGCTATTGCCATCCGCAACAAGATCATTGGCATTTTGCTCAGGCGCGCCCGACTTGATGCTGGCAGGACTCAGCGCGAATGCGCAGATTTTCTCGGCTGCAGCCCTCAGCAGATCAGCCAGTATGAGCGCGGGCAAAAGGGGTCCTCCTTGCCAGAGATGGAGGCGTTGGCCTACTTCCTGGAGATACCGCCTGCCAGTCTGTGGGATGAGCACCACGAAGGACCCCCGGTCACCGAGGCGGAGACGCTGCCGATAGAGCAGATGCTGGCGTTGCGGCGCAGGATGATTGCCGTCCAGTTTCGCCAATGTAGGCTTGCTGCTGATCTTACGCAGAAACAGATGGCCCAGCTTCTGGGCATTTCAGCTGGGATGGTCTCCCAATACGAACGGGGGCAGCGCGACATTCCCTTCGCTGAGCTAGAGTTGGCTGCCGAACAGTGCGGGCAATCTCTGGACGAGTTCTTGGACGACGAGACGATTCCCCTCAGCAATGCGGAACAAGATCGCCAAGCCCTGGCAGCTCTGCAAGAGCTCCCTCCTGATGTGCGGGAGTTTGTCCTCAAGCCCTCCAATGCTCTCTATCTGCGCATTGCTATGTCTCTGAGTGCGATCAAAGCGGATGAGTTGCGACGGATCGCCGAGACACTTTTGGACATTACCTATTAGCACAAGAGCTTGCTCGGCGCTTATCGGTAGATAAAAGGTTACAGACCTATTGTGAGTGAGAAGTCATTGCCTTCAGACCAGAAGGACAGCCGCCTGTGCCTCGAACAACTTGCCTCACTCCTGGCTCGCCGGAGCTTGGAGGAGGTAGCGTCCGAAGCACTTGCCTTTTTGCTTGCCCAGTACAGCGCAGTGATCGGTTCTGTCCTGTACTTGGCGCGCCCTCCCGTCCGGGTACGCCAGGGCGATTCGTCTGAGTCGCTGGTAGATCATCTGGACCGCTGGGAGACACGGATTGAGCGCAAGGTCTCTGGCGGACCGTGGGTCATCCCCCAAGGGGGAGAAGCTGCACTGGCCGTGCGCCCCGTGGCGAGTGGGCAACATGTGGCAATCCATTCGCTGCTTCTGGACGAGCAATCAGTGACGGGCTCCATTTCGCTGATCTTCTCGCTCCGACGGGTTCCCAGTGGCCCTGATCGTCAGGTACTGGTCAGCTCTCTAAAATCCCTGGGCAATGCTATCACTCTGGTGGCCGAGCATGCGTTGCTCAGAGAGCGGCTGAGCCAGCTGAACCTGTTCTACCAGGTGGCTCAATCTATGGCATCCACGCTGGATTTGGACAAAGTCCTAGACAACACCATGCAGTTGGCCACGGCGGTGCTGGATGCCAATGCGTCGGCCCTGCTGTTGGTCGATGAGGCGAATCAGGAGCTCGTATTCGAGTACGTTTACGGTGAACTCGGGAAGCGGCTGCAGAATCAGCGTACCGGGTTGGACGAGGGTATTGCCGGCTGGGTGGTGACGCACGGTGAGCCGGTGCTTGTCAACGAGGCAGACCAGGATCCGCGTTTTCACCCGCTTGTGGATAGCAGGAGCGGATTCCAGACTCAATCGATGGTGTGTGTGCCGATTCAGAGCCGGGGCAAGGTGCTCGGGGCGCTGGAAGCTCTAAACAAGCGCACG
>JASFOV010000119.1:0-10191 GCA_050116355.1 Anaerolineae bacterium | reverse complement strand
CTGTCAACCGACCCGAAATGTTAAGATTCGACGGTCGGAAAGTTTTAAGCAAGCTTACGTCAATGACACACCCACCAGGGCGCGCCTCGCTCGCCGCAGATTGTGACGCACCGTGCCCAGGGCCGTGGTCGCTGGGGCGACGACGACCAGCAATACCTCACCGGGCAACGTCATGATGTAGAGGCGGAGCGATTGGCTCTCGAACATATTGTGCTCAAAAGGCACATCCGGTTGGCCCAGCAGCTGGGCGGTCGCCCGCGCTGTCTGCACAGTGGTGATACTCAGGGCCGCGAGCTCCGCAAGATCCAGACGGTCCAGGGCGGTGATTTGCGCCACGATCTGTTCATCCCCTTCCACCGTCGACACAAGCAATACCACATCGGCCCGCGTTTCGCGCGCCAGATCCGCCAGCACCCCCTGAACATCGCCAGCGGGTGAAGGCCCGGGTGTGGGATCGATAGCCGGTTGTGCGAGCGCGGCCGCCGCCGTAGATGCGTCAGGAATGGGCTGTGGAGCAGTAACCTGCTTGGCGAGCGCCTTCTTTATCCGCGGTAGAAGATCGTCAGCGAAAAACGGTTTGGAGAGTGTGCCCTGCAGATCGTACTGGCTTGCCTCTGGCGGTAGCTCCTCACCCATTAAGGGGATCAACATCAGCCGCATGGCTGGCCGGATCCTCCGCACCTTCCCAATCAGATCGCCATAATTCATCTCAACCGGATCAAGATCCACATCGACAATGGTCAGATCATAATCGGACTGCCGGAGCCGGGTCAGCGCCCCACGTCCGGAGTGGACAGCCTCCACCTCGTACCCACCCTCTATCTCTAGCAACCCTTTCAGCATGGTCGAAAAGGCTTCATTGCGATCCACAACCAGAATTCTGCCTGACATCGTTCCCTCACCCCTCCTCAAGGAGCCAGCATCCAGTCGACCATGTTCAAGACCAGTTCCGATTGCACATCACGCGGCAGAAGGTACAACGGTAGCCCCACCAGGCCAATGCGCTGTCCAGTAAACGGGTCCTCCTCGACGACCACCGAGGGTGCGCCGGCCTCGTCGCTATCCGGACCCCGGGCAAAGACCACAGTCCCCGCTTCAGCCTCCAGTTCATCGATCACGCTCATCTCATACTCTTGACCCGAAGGTGCGGTCACCAGAGCGATGACCTCACCCTCCTCAAACCCCTGAGCCACAGGATGGGTTGCATCCTCTATCTGGATGTCACGCTGAATCGCATCGATCCCGCCACCACCGATAAACGCGCCCGACATGATAAATGGGTTGCTGCTAAACATCACGGTCACGAGACCATCCGCCTCGTCGTCGCCAAAGGCCTCCTCGAACTCAAAGTCACCAAAGGTCCAGATGGTCAGGTCATACTCGAGTACCTGGTCCTCGCTCAATTCGCCTTCCTCAGATGCCGACCAGACCGTGACTTCGTATTCCTCGCCCAGAATCTCCACATACTCTCCTGCACTAGTCATGCTGTCGTAGCGACCTTGGCCCAGATCGAGGGCCACAACCAGGATACTGCCCGCCGGTTCCTCCGGCGGCTCGACGGTATCAGTGACCGTCTCCGAATCCTCCACCTCTGTCTCTGGTTCAGTCGACCCGGAATCACCCCTCTGTTCGGCCCCTGTCTCTTCGTCGGAATCTTGCCAGCCGCCCCCATCCTCGGTCGTGCCGGCCTCAGCCGTGGGACACAGGGCTAGCACCGTGTGCACCACATCGTCCGTCTCGCGCAGCAGACAGGAACTCAGATCACCTGTGCGCAGCCGTTCCACCGCCGCCTCGATGCCCAACTCCGTGTTGGCCAGTGTGACCAACACCCGCCGCTCCTCCTCGCGCTGCAACAAGAGGAGGGATGTTCCGGTGAGCACCATCTCACCCCAGGACTCGATCCGCACATAGCTCTGGAGCACAGGCGAGACTTCCGTTGTGTTCGTTATGCCCTCACCCAGGCCAAAACTCGGCGTCACCGTGAGCGACCCTGAGGCCGTGATCGCGTCGGTTGCACTGAGGATCAATGTAACCCCGGCTTGCGCCAGATAGGGCTCCACGGGCTCCGCCTCTTCGTACAGGCCCAGGAAGAGCGCATCGCGGGCCTCATCCTCATCCTCGCTGACGGACAACTCTTTGTCCGCCTCCTCAAAGAGGGCTTGTAGCTCGCCTCCACCCTCCAACAGGGCGCTGTTCAGGAGTGGGGAGCCGGCAAAGACCAAGGTTGTCTCATCGCCAAAGAACAGAGGGAAATCGGCGAGGTCGTACTGCCGCTCGGCACTGCTGACAAAATCGGCGATATTGGCCACCAAACGGGCATTGTCGTAGGCGGCACTGTACCCCTCGGTCATGAAGGAAAAGTCGCTCAAGGCCAGCACTCCGCCATCTTCCGCCAGCACGGCCACCGCCAACTCCTCCGCTTGCTCGCTGTTGCTCGACCGCGTCTGTCCGTCCGCCGCAATTAGAACCAGCTCGTCGGAGTCGATCGAGCCCGCGGAATAGAACACCGTCCGGTCCAATCCTACGGTCAGTTCGTGCGACGCGAACTTGGTGAGGGCAATATTGCGAAAGTTGCCCACGTTCTCAGCCGTGTTGTACAGGTATCCCGTCTGGAAGACCACTCCAAACTCGGCCGCAAGATCGTTGATATGCGTTGTATCGTAGTCCAAGACAAACAGATCCCAGTCGAGCTCGTACCGGGTGGGATCGGTGACCAGCAACAACCGCCCCCCCTTGTCCACAAAGCGACGAACCAACTCGATCTCATCGGCTACCCAATCGGTGCCGGGCGAGATGACGATCAAAGCCCGGGCGCTGCGCAACTTCCCCGTCAGTTCACCTGCATCGTGGAGCAATTCGAGCCGCTGTCCGCGCGCGGCCAGTCGGGACTGGAGCAAGTTCAACTCTCTGTCCTCAAACCGGTTGGCGTGAGCCACGTCAACCAACACAGTTCCTGGCTCGACGTCCATCGCTCGATCCGAAAACGCCGGCATCTCCGGGCTCGATACCATCACCCCGCTCAGGTCAGGCCGGGCCACAGCATCCGGCTCGTACCTGCCCTCAAAATAGTAGAGCCTGCGGGCTACAATGGGCAAGAAAAAGAGAACCACGACCAGGGCTACAAGGAGAACTCGTTTCAGCACGTTTCCGTCCTTTCGCCGAGCTCGCTACTGGGAAGGCTCTAGATAGCGATAGTAAAGGCCTGGGGGCAATTGCTCGGGGGGAAGAGCCAGCGCGGTTGCCGTCCTGGGGTGTAGGGCCGCCTCTTCATCCGTGGCCTCCCACTCCGGCACCTCTACCACCCAATCCACGGTCTCAAAGCGACGCAACTTGGCCATTTCGGCCGCTGCCGCGATCGCATCCTCCCGCGATCCGGTCTCATCCACCAGACCCATCTGTTGTGCCTGAAGTCCCAAATAGATCTCTCCCCGCGACAGAGTCTCTGGCGTCGTCGACAAGCGGTCGGACCGCTGGGCGAGGATGGCTGCCAAGAAGGTTTCTTTTAGCATTTCCAGTTGGCGAATATAGGACTCCTGGGGGCCTCCAGAGAGCTTGAACGGTCCGGTGGTATACAGCTCCTCATCCAAGTAGTCGGGCTCTGGCAACAGGGAGATCACCCCGATGTTGCCCACAGCCGAGGAGGGTTTGGCGTAGATCTGATCCGCTGCACTGGCCACATAATAGGCCCCACTGGCCGCGAGCTCATCGATGGATGCGATCACCGGCTTCTGCTCGCGCAGTTTGAGGACATCATAATACAAGTTCTCACTGGCCGTGACCTCCCCACCGGGACTGGCGATTTCGAGAACCACCGCATGGACCGCTGGATCATCCCTGGCCTCGGCTAGCGCTTGGCTGATATAGACGCTGGTGAACGACCAGATATCTCCCTCGATGGGAATTATGGCAATCTTGGGGGCAGGATATACGTACAGCGACAGCGCGTATCCCGCCGCCAAAGGTAGGACCACGACCAAAAGCACCAATCCCAGCGCTTTGATGTACGAACTGAACCGGTTTGCCCTCTGCATGCTAGCCTCGCTTTCCCGGAGGATACACGCGCCAATTATACCACACATCAGGAGAAACAGCGAAGTATCCGCCCAACCTTGAGATGAAATCGCAGTCAATACCCCTTCCATTTTTCCTTTTTCCCATCCTCTGCTATAATGTTCTCGCCCATGGCAAGAGTCTATGCAATCGCCAACCAGAAAGGTGGAGTCGGCAAAACCACCACTGCTGTCAACTTGGGAGCCTACCTCGCCGCAGCCGGGAAGCGCGTACTCCTGGTGGACATCGATCCCCAGGCCAACGCTACCTATCATTTGGGTGTGGATCGCAAAGGTCTGGGCCATACTGTCTATAATGTCTTGATCGACAGCGTGCCCACGCACCAAGCCATTGTGATCACCAACCAGGTACGCCTCGATCTGCTGCCGGCCACACCGGCGTTGGCCGGCGCCCAGGTCGAACTGGTAGGCATCATGGCCCGCGAATACCGGCTCGACCGCGCATTGGCCACAGTCACGGGCCGGTACGATTATGTCCTCATAGATTGCCCGCCGAGCCTGGGCTTACTGACCATAAACGCCCTGACCGCGGCAGAGGATGGCGTACTTATACCGGTGCAGTGTGAGTACCTGGCGCTGGAGGGCCTGGGCCATTTACTGCAGACGGTCTATATGGTGCGGGACAACCTACACCCGGGGCTAGCCATCGCTGGTGTCGTCCTGACCATGTTTGACGTCAGAACCAACCTGGCCCGGCAGGTCGTCGACGAAGTGCGCCGCTACTTCCCCGCCTACGTATTCCAGACCATCGTACCACGTAGCATTCGCCTGGGCGAGGCGCCTAGCTACGGCGAGACAATTCTGAGCTATGCCCCGAAAACAGCCGGCGCCGAAGCCTATCGCCTGCTGGCTGACGAGTTGATGCAGAGGAACGGTGAGTAGAGCCGCCAAGTTGCGGCTGCTTTGAATAGGGAGGGATTCCAATGGCCCGACGGCGTGGACTTGGCAAAGGATTGGAAGCGATCATCCCGGTCACCGAGGAGCCGGCTCCTGGCGTCACCCGGGTGCCAGTCTCGGCCATCACTCGCAACCCCATGCAACCGCGCGAGCATTTCGATGCCGATGCCCTGGGCGAACTCGCCGTCTCGATCAAGGAGCACGGTCTGATCCAGCCGCTGATCGTCACCCAACAGGGGCCGGATCGCTACCAGCTCATCACCGGAGAGCGCCGCTGGCAAGCCGCCAAACTGGCTGGACTCTCTTCGGTAGACGTGATCATCAAGGAAGCCACCCCCCAGCAGCAATTGGAGTTGGCGCTTGTTGAGAACGTTCAGCGGGCCGATTTGAACCCCCTCGAAGAAGCAGCAGCCTATCGCCAGCTGGTAGACGAATTCGGCCTCACCCAGGAACAAGTGGCCGAAAGGGTGGGCAAGAGTCGCGCCGCTGTCGCCAATACCCTGCGCCTGCTGCGGTTGCCGGCCAAGATCCAAAAAGCGCTGGCAGAAGGCGCGATCCGTGAGGGACACGCTCGCGCCCTGCTCGCCCTCCCCACTACCGACGCTCAGGTCGCTGCCCTGGAGACCGTGGTCAGTAGGGATCTCAGCGTGCGCCAGACCGAAGAACTAGTCCGCCGCCTGATCTCACAACCCCCTGAGGAGCAGCCATCCAAACCGGTGGATGCGGAAACCGAGGCTCTCGAGCGACAGTTCCGCGACACACTGGGCACCAAGGTAAAGCTGTACCGGAATCGCAAGGGCAAGGGTCGCATGATCATTCACTTCTACTCGGAGGAGGAGCTGCAAGCGATCTACGATGCAATTATCGGGGGTAGATAGGAACGGCCCCTAATGGCCTCCCTCTATCTGGGTCTGGCCCTCCTGTCAGCCGCTGCGCTGGCCTTTGAGGTCACACTCACGCGGCTTTTCTCCGTCACCCAGTGGTACCACTTTGCCTTCCTAGCCGTCAGCATCGCACTCCTGGGCTATGGTGCCAGCGGCACGTTGCTCAGCCTGGCACCCCGCTGGGTCCAGGCCCCTGTCTACCGTCGGGCCTCGCGGTCAGCGATGCTGTTTGCGGTCTGCGTGCTGGGCGCCTATCTCTGTCTGAACTACCTACCCTTTGACTCCTACCGCATTGCGGTGGAGCGCATCCAGATCCTGTACCTTGCGCTCTACTACCTGGCCTTGACCACGCCCTTCTTCTGTGCTGGGCTGGTCACCGGGTTGCTGCTGGCCGTGCACGCCCAACGGGCCGCTCAGATCTATGCCGCCAATCTCCTGGGTTCGGCCCTGGGCGGCCTGCTACCCTTGCTGATCCTACCCTGGACCGGCGAAGGCGCTGTGTTGGTTATCAGTGCCCTGGCGTTTGTCGCTGCCGCTCTCTTTCGGCTGCCGGACATACGCCCGCGAACCCACTCGTCTCGCTCGCGGATCCCCGTCGCCCTCCTGCTAGGTGCGGGCCTTGTAGCGTTCATTGTCGCCTGGAATCTCCCCCACCCCCTGCATCTGCGCCTTTCGCCCTACAAGGGCTTGAGCCAGGTCCTCAACTTCCCCGATGCCCGGATCACCTGGCAGCGGTGGAACGCTTTTTCTCGCGTGGATCGGGTGTCGAGTACGGCCGTTCGTTCTGCGCCCGGGCTCAGCCTCACCTATCCCGGTCAGATGCCGGTCCAGGATGGGCTTTTCGTAGACGGCGATGACTTGTCTGGCATCATCCGTACGGACAGCGGGTTCACGTCAGCCGATCTGGCCTCTCTTACCGGCCATTTGCCCGTCGCCTTGCCCTACCGGTTGCGGCCTGGCGGCCGGGTGCTGCTGTTCGAGCCCAGGGGTGGCATCGATCTGTGGACGGCCCTCAGCCAGGGAGCAGCGACCGTCCAGGTGGTGGAGAGCAATCCACTCGTCATCGCGGCTACTGACGGGCCCTACAGGCTGGACCGCGTACAGATCGTCGTCGAAGAAGGACGTAGCTACACCAGCCGCAGCGACGAGTTCTTTGATGTGATCCACCTCGCTCTATTCGACAGCTACCGTCCAGTGTCCTCTGGCGCCTACAGCTTGGGCGAGCGCTACGATCTCACAGTGGAGGCCTTTGCGGAGTATATGGGCCGGCTGCGACCGGGTGGCCTGCTTGTGGTTGAGCGCTGGCTGCAGTCCCCACCCAGCGAGTTTTTGAGAGCGGGGGCCACCGCTATCAAAGCCCTGGAGCAATTGAGAGTCCGGGATCCAGCGGCCCACTTGGTGGCCATACGCGGCTGGCAAGTAGGCTTGCTCCTGATCAAGAACGGTCCATTCACCACCGCAGAACTGTCCACTGTCCGCCGGTTCAGCGAATCACAGAGCCTGGATCTAGTCGCCCTGCCCGGCCTGACCGAAGAGGAGACCAATCGCTTCAATGAACTCCAGGAACCGTCCTATTTCCGCGCCTTCCAGCAACTGTGGACCGATCCCACAGCCGCATACAGAGCCCAGACCTACGATGTACGACCAACCACTGACGACCGCCCCTTCTTCTTCCATTTCTTCAAGTGGGAACAAACGCAGGCCATCCTGCAACAATTGGGTAGAACTTGGCAGCCATGGGGCGGGAGTGGCTACTTTGTAGTCATTGCCCTTCTGGCGGTGGCCCTGCTCGCCTCGTTCATGCTGATCTTGCTGCCCTTGGTTCTCTCGCGACACAGGCTGCGGGGGCCCCGCGGACGTGTGCTCGTCTACTTCGGATTGTTGGGGCTAGGCTTTCTCTTTATCGAAATTCCCTTGATGCAGCAGTTCATCCTGTTTCTGGGCCAACCGGTCTATGCCTTTGCCGCGGTTGCCGCTGCCATCCTCTTCTTCTCTGGCGTCGGCAGCCTGCTAACCCCCCGGCTGTCGACCCGCTGGACGATGCCTGTTTTGGTTGCGGCGATTCTGGCCTACCCGCTCGTGCTTCCGGAGCTCATTCAGGCCACACTCGGTGTGCCGCTGTCCCTGCGGCTGTTGATCACCGGCCTGAGCCTAGCCCCCTTGGGCATCCTGATGGGCACCCCCTTTCCCCGCGGCCTCGCCTGGCTGGAGCAGCATCACCCCAATATGATCCCCTGGGCTTGGGCCATCAACGGCTGTACCTCAGTACTGGCCTCGGTACTGGCCGCCCTGCTGGCTCTGTCGGCTGGTTACTCCTGGGTTCTGATCGCCGCTGCCTTAGCCTATGCTGGAGCCTGGTTGGCTCGCCACCGACTTGCCCAATTCTCCATTCCTTGGTACAATCCCCTACGATGAATGACCAAGCTACATCGCCGCCACCAATCTGGGTAGACCGCTCCGCCAGCCTGCGGGCCATGCTGGCTCATCTGCAAGGGGCGCCGGCTCTGGCTGTGGACACCGAATCGAATAGCCTGTACGCCTACTATGAACGAGTGTGCTTGATCCAGATCTCTGTGCCGGGCACGGACTATTTGATCGATCCCCTGAACCTCCCCGATCTTTCGGGACTGGGCCCGCTGCTGGCCGATGAACGGGTACTCAAGATCTTTCACGGGGCCGAGTACGATCTCATTGTACTGGAGCGCGACTTTGGCTTCACCGTCTCCAATCTCTTTGACACCATGTGGGCCAGCCGGATCCTGGGCTGGTCGGCCCATGGCCTAGGCGCACTGCTCGAGCAGCACTTTGGCGTACAACTGAACAAAAAGTACCAGCGTGCCAACTGGGGCCTGCGGCCTTTGCCACCCGAACAGCTCAACTATGCCCGGTTGGACACCCATTTCCTGTTGCCACTGTACGAGATGCAGGCGCAAGAGCTGGAACAGACCGGGCGTTGGCCCCAAGCCCGTCACCGCTTCAAAAAGTTGCTCGCAGCCGAACATGAGCCGAAAGAGTTTGATCCTGAGGGCTTCTGGCGCCTATCCGGTGCCCGCAAACTGGATGATCCAGGCCGGGGCGTGCTGCGCCGGCTGTACTTGTATCGTGACCAACAAGCCCGAGCTCAGAATCGTCCACCCTTCAAAGTCCTGTCCAACCGCATCCTGCTGACACTGAGCGAACAGCGACCCGGTAGCTTGCAGGATATGCAACGGATCAAGGGCATCTCCCGCCGCATTGCGAGCCGCTATGGCAAGGGCATCCTCGCCGCCATACGCCGGGGGGTCAAGGAACCATTGGCTTGGCAGGAGCGGCCGCGATCCAACGGCGGCTCCCATCGCCGGCCCAATGGGCGGCCCTCCGCCGCCTGCCAGGCCCGGTTCGATGCGCTGCGATCGTGGCGCAACGCCACCGCGGAAGCGCGGGGCGTGGATCCCGACATCGTGATGACCAACCAGACCCTCTGGGCGGTGGCCGAAAGGAACCCTCGCCGGATGGAGCATCTGACCCACAACAAAGTCCTGGCCCATTGGCAACTCGATGAGTATGGTCAGGATCTGCTGCGTGTGATCCAGAAGGCGGAGCAGGGCTGAACCTCCATCCTGGGCTCGGTACGCCTCGCCTCCTCACACGGGCCGGCAACCATCAGCTTCAGCCAACAACGAAAAACGGGGGAGAATCTGTATGATTCTCCCCCGCATGATTGTGCGCGCTGTCTCAAGTGTTAAAGACGTACATGATCAACACGATCGAAATTCCCCACAACATTACGTCCAACAATAGGGGCAGATCAGTGTACAGGAGCATCTCCGGCGCGCCCCCCTCCCCTTTGACGTGGACCAGGTACTGGTAGCGAAACACGAAATAGATGACAAAAGCAATCGTCAGCATCATCAGGTGATTGGAAGGCAGGTTCGGTGCCGAAAAGGTATACAGCGAGTACGAGATCACCGTCGCCGTGGTGACGAGGTTGGTCATGCTATCCAGGAACTCAAGGCTGTACTCGTTCAGTATCTTGCGATGGCTTTCAGCCGCAGTAGTCAGCAACGTGATCTCGTGACGTCGCTTCCCAATGGCCAAAAAGAGCGCCAAAAAGATCGTGCAGACGTACAACCACGGCGAAAAGCGCTCGGCCTCGGCGACGACCACGCCAGCCGCCACCCGCAGGACAAATCCGGTTGCCAACACCATCACGTCAATAATGACCACATTCTTGAGGAAGAACGAGTAGGCTAACTGCAACAAGAAGTAACCGAGTATGATCAGCCCAAACAGGGGATCGAGCCAGAAGGACAACGGCAGACAGACCGCCAAAACTCCAATAGCGGCCAAGATGGCGAACC
>JASFOV010000118.1:0-10252 GCA_050116355.1 Anaerolineae bacterium | reverse complement strand
ACAGTCCATTCGTCTCAATGGCATACTCTACCACAATGTCCCCCTCCTTGCTCCGGACCACCACGTTGTACTGCCCAAAGTATACATCCCAACCCCATTTTATACCAACCCGCAGGCCGGAATGGCATCCGCCCCCCACAGAGCATCATCCATTGAACGATGTGCGAATTCCCACCGCAAAGAATACTCACCCCACTTGACAGCCGGGGCCCTCCTGCGCTACAATACCGGCATCCGATGACCCGGAGGCTCGACCATGACCCCACCGGCAACGCCCAAACGCAAGACCGGATGGCGCTCGCTGCCCCGCAACGTGTGGGCGGTGAGCCTGACCAGCTTTTTCATGGACATCTCCAGCGAGATGGTCATCAATATCCTGCCTCTCTTTCTATCCAACGTGCTCGGCGTGGGCACCGGCGTCATCGGACTCATCGAGGGTGTCGCGGAGGCGCTGGCCAGCCTGCTCAAAGTCTTCTCCGGCTGGGTTTCGGACAGGATCGGGGCGCGCAAGTGGCCCGCCGTGGCCGGCTATGCCATCTCAGCCCTGGCCAAGCCCCTCTTCCTGGTAGCCACAGCCTGGCCGGCGGTGGCCGGCGCGCGCTGGGCCGACCGCGTGGGCAAAGGCATCCGCACCGCGCCGCGGGATGCACTCGTCGCCGACAGCATCGACGAGCAACAACGGGGCCTGGCCTTTGGCTTTCACCGTGCCGCCGACACCGGTGGCGCCGTCGTGGGGCTGCTCATTGCCCTGGGGGTGGTCTGGGCGACGCAGTCGGCCTCGGTGGAGTTGGGACGGCCCACCTTCCAGATCGTGGTCTGGATTAGCCTCGTACCGGCGGTGCTGGCCGTATTGTCCTTGGCCCTGGGCGCCAAGGATGTGCCCATCACCCAGCAGCGCCAGCGACCGGCCATCACCTTCCGCGGGCTAGGCCGGCCCTTTCTCGTATTCATGCTCATCGTGGGGCTGTTCGACCTGGGCAACTCGTCGGATGCCTTTCTCGTGCTGCGCGCCCAGGATCGCGGGCTCAGTGTGGCTGGCATCCTGGCTATGCTGGCCACCTTCAACCTGGTGTACGCCCTGGTCTCAACGCCGGCCGGCTCCCTCTCCGACCGGATCGGGCGGCGCCGGGTCATCGTCGGCGGCTGGCTGGCCTATGCGGTCATCTATCTCGGCTTCGCTCTGGCTGACCAAGCCTGGCAGGTCTGGGCGCTCTATGCCCTCTACGGTGTGTACTATGGTCTGGCCTACGGCACGGCCAAAGCCCTGGTGGCCGACCTGGTCCCGCCCGAGCTACGGGGCACAGCCTATGGCACCTACAACGCCACGTTGGGGGCGTTGGACCTGCCCGCGTCGCTCATTGCTGGACTGTTGTGGGAAACGATAGGCCCGCCAGCTCCCTTCTTCTTCGGTGCGGCCATGGCCCTGGTCGCAGCCGTCTTGCTGATCCTCTGGCGCGTACCGTCCGGTCCCGCCGGCGGATCCCGGGGCTGAACCGGGTACAGCCTATCCCCCTAACCGCTCGCGCGCGGTACTGGCCGACGTCACGATACCGTGCAGCGTGGCTTGCGCCACGGCCGCCCGCCGCATGGCATATTCCTTTGCTTCGGCCCAGCACTCCTCGCCCAAGCAGGACACCCGCAGATCCAGCAGAGCCAACCCCGCCACCAGCATCACCAGCACGGCGGAAATAGCAAACACCCCCTGTGCCGTGGTCACCGCGCTAGCGCTGATCACCAGCAGCGGTCCGGCGACCCCGCCCAAGGCGGCCGCAGACTCTTTGACGCCCATGACCCGCGAGCGGTGCTGTTCCGCCGTCAGGTCCAGCACATAGGCGCTCACGGCGGGCAGGACCAACGCCTCCCCCACCCCGGCCAGCACCGCCGACAGCAATAGCAGCGGGAACGAGGTGATAAACACCAGGGCGGCATAGAATAGGGCGTTGAGCACCAGGCCGGCCACGATCACTGGTTTGCGGGCAAAGGTGTCACTTAGCCGGCTCAACGTGACCTGGCCAGCGACCACCGCCAAGCCATAACTGGCGACCAGCACCCCAAACTGGACCGTGGTCCAGCCCAGATCTTCGTACAGATAAAAGATCATTTGCGGCTCGACAAAGGCAAAAGCGAAAACTAGCACAAACTCGGCCAGTAGCAGGACCCCAAAGACGGACAGGGGGCGGGGCATCGACTTCCAAAACGATTCACGGGCCACGATAGCCTTGCCCCGGTCCCGTCGCTTCCACAACTCCTCTCGATGGCGCATCGCGGCGGTGCGCGTCTCGGGCACGACAAACGCGGCGGCGACCAAGGCCAGGACGGCCATCAGCGCCGAGGTGAGAAAGGGCGCGGCGTAGCCCAGCCAGTCGTAGAGCAACCCGCCGACGACGGGCCCCAAAATAAAGCCGGCGCCATACCCGGCCATGACGATGCCGATCCACCGCCCGCGCTCCTCCTGGGGCGCGACATCAGCCACGATACCCATGGCCGCGGGGTAGAGCCCGGCCGTCAACGCTCCCTCCAACGCGCGCACCACGATAAAGGCGGTGACCGAAGAGGCCAGCAGGAAACCAACGTTGGCCACGGCAAAGGCGGCCAACGACAGCAGGACGAACGGCCGCCGGCCGTAGCGATCGGCCAGTGAGCCCAACAGCGGGGCGGCCAGGAGTTGGGCCAGGGCAAAGGCCATGATCATCAAGCCCAGCGCCTGCACGCCCCCGCCCAGTTCTTCGAACCGCCGGGCAAAGATGGGGATGATGATGCCCAGGCCGGTCATCATCAACGCCACACTGCCCGCCAGCAACAGGATGATCGTCCGCGCCCGTTCCGGGCTGGGCCGGTGGCTGATCACCCGCTGGGCGGCCACCACCTGGCCCAGCGTCGCCGGTGGCTGGGAGGTCACAGCGTCACCCCCAGCTCGACCAGCAGCGTGGCCAGGTCCAGGTAGAGCGTCTCCCGCCGGATGAGACCGTCCTGCAGGTCATAGATCGAGACGCCGCGCAGGCGGATGGTCCGGCCCGTCGGGTCCATATCCCGCCCGAACACCGGCACGGTCAGCGGACCGCTGTTGGTGCCCAGAAACACCCACTCGGTCACAACCACCGTCTCGGCGGCGATGGTGCGTGTCACCTCATAATCCATCTCGGGGAAACTGGCAAACCACGCCGGCCAGAAGGCATTGGTTTCCTCGTGCGATAACGCACCTTGCTCGAAGGCGTCGCGCTGGACCAGGTCCAGAACATAGTCCGAAGCGCGGTACGCATCCATGCCCGCGCTGTCTCCAGCGGCCAAAGCGGCCACGTAGCCGGTTACCGTCGTCAGGGAGGGTAGGCTCTCTCTATTCGTGTCGCTCATGCGGGACCCCGTCCACCTGCCCAATCTCAGCGATGCCCGCTCTACCACGGCGGACAGACTGCGCTGGTATCTAGGCCGTGTTGACATTTGGTAATTTCACGCCTGAGACGAGCGAACGAACCAGCACTTCCTACGCTGCAAACTGTTGAAATGTCAACACTATCTAGCCGGCACGCGGCCGGACCAACTATGCCACCAAGATACCCGATATTCGCACCTTTGTCAATGTCGATCGCGCAGACTTCCAGGGTTGTGGCAAACGCGGCACCTGCTTGTGGTTGGGCCCCAAAAGGTCTCCAATCAGTCAAACTTGCTGAGCTGCGCGTGATTGTCGCCTGTGCTCGAATGTAGCGTCAGCTACCTACCGAGAGCATAGAAGATAAAGTCGATGTCGCCCGGCGAGAGCCCCTGGTCAGTCAGTAGGGCAGCGATCTCGGCATGGTGTTGCATGCCATGCAGCACCACGTGATATAGGACCTGCCACCGGCCAAAGCGAAAAACCCGGTCGGGGCCCGCTTGAAGCTCGATCTCGCCACCGATCTGGTCCTCGTCCAAGCCGGTCAAGAACGCCTCCCAGGCGGCTTGCTCCTGCTCGAAGCCGCGCTTCAAGGCCGCCAGATCCGCATAGTCCTCCCGGCGCAGACGCTCGGGGCGCCGTCCTGTCTCTAGGGCAATGCGCCAGCCCCGACCGGTGTCCAGGATGTGGTACAGCATGTCAACGGTCGACGGTGCCCCGTCCTCAGGGGACGGGTAGCTTGTCGCCGGCAGGGCCTCGACCAAGGCGATGAGACGGTACGTCGTGTCAAAGTGGTATGAGTACAAGGTCAGAAACTGGCCGTTGCTATTCATAGATAACCTCTCAAACTTCTCACGGCGACAAGCCCGAGGTTCAGACTTGCCCAAACGGACAGAACCTGCATAGAAGACGCCCCCCAGGGCCTGGGGCGTTGATCTTCTCCGGCTAGTCGTTGCGCTGGATCAGGGGCAGATAGACCCGGGTGGGTTCGGTGCCGGGCTTCTGTCCGATGTAGATGGTGGCCGCCTCGATCTCGGACTCGTTGCCGGCCGCATCCCGGAACTTGGCAAAGACATAGGCCAAGCCCGAAGATTCGGCCAGCGTCCAGGCCTTGCTCGTGGCGTACGGCTCCCAGACGCCGCCGGCCATATCGCCCGAGTTGCTGATCATCATTTCGACCACACCGCTAGCGCTGGTCTCGGGCGGCAGGATCAACTCACTGTCCTCGTGCGGATCTACGGAATCGGAGGCCCACAGGTTGAGGGTCACCTGGGCGCTCGGCACCAACCCATCCCCATTGGAGTCCTCGATCTCGATCCAGCCATGGGGCGGCCAGGGATCGGTCCGCGGCGTGGCACAGGCCGCCGCGGGAGTAACGGTCTCGTGGAAGTTGTAGTCCCGGGCCCAGATGATATAGCAGTAGGTCTGGTCATTGGTCACGCCGGTGTCCGTATAGACGCCGGTGACGTCAGGCCCGAACACGCTGCCGATGTTGCTAAAGGGGCCGTTCACGTCCGGCCCACGATAGACCCAGATGCGAGCATAGTCGTCCGGTCGGGTGTAGTCGAGCACCACCGCGCCATCCCGCGCCTCGGCCGCCAGCCAGGGCGGCGTCATCCCGCCCACGGTGGGATCAAGGGGATCGGGGTCCGAATAGTCGGACTCGCCGTCGCCATCCGTGTCCCAGTTGAAGGGATCCGTGCCTTCCTGCGACTCGGCAAGATTCTGCAGGGCGTCCAGATCCACGTCCAAGGTGGCATCGTTGACGCCCGGGTCGGTGCCATAGAATTCTTCCCAGCCATCGGACAGGCCGTCGCCGTCGCTATCGGTGTGCTCCGGGTAGAAGGAAAAGAACTCTTCGCGGTGGAAGGGGCCGCTCAGCGGGCTGGTGCCATCGGCGGTGAGGGTCACGTTGTAGGGCGCGTCGACGTTGGTATCATAGTACGCCGCGCCGTAGATGCCATCGCCGGCGGCCCCGTCACCGTGAGCGCCATCGTCGTACAGGGTCAGCGTCGCAGGGCTGCCAAAGATCGACTGCGGTTCCACCACGGCGGTCACGGTGGCGCCAGTGATGGGGGCGTTGCCGGTCAAACTGACCAGGAACCAGACGGGCAGACCCGCCGCGGGGTAGCCCACCGGCGAGACCAGGTAGGCCTCCATGGTCACCTGGCTGCGCAAGGAAGCCTGGACGAAAAAATCGGCCTCCGTCACAAACTCCCCGCCGCTATAGATGTTCGGCTCGATGATCAGGCGCCAGGTGCCGCCCGCCGGACCGGCCACCCGCCACACGATGTGCTGGTCGTCCGTCTGGAACGGTGCCACGACATCGTTGCTTGCATCGTACAGGGTGGCTGAGTCGATCAATCCATCCCAGTTCAGGGTCAGCACCAACTCGGTGGCCCCATTCTCTAGCGGGACATCGACCTGGACCGGCTGGAAATCGGACGGTTGGTTACCATCGCCGCCAACGGTGCCGTCCTGGCTATAGACCTGCTGCTGGCCGATGACCTTGGTGGCCACCATCCGGTAGCGCGCCGCCAGATCCAAGAACAGGTTGCCGGTGTCCGCGCGCGCCCCCTGAACAGCGCCAGCCGGCAGCGAGACATACTGGAAAGTACCACCCGTCACGTTGCTCACGCGCTGCATCAGGTAGCGGTCCGCGTCCGGGCCGACGGCCACCGCGTGAACCACAGGACGCTTGCCGTCCTCGTCCTTCAGCTCTCCAATGAGCGTCGAGAACGACTCGGAACCGGCGGTCTCCTGCCCATCACTCAGCAGGACCATGGCCCAGTCGTGGTTCTCGGCACCATCGTCCTGGAGCTCGTCCCAAGCTGCTCGCAGCGCATCGCCAATGGCCGTGCCGCCTGTCGGGGTTAGCGCATCGATCTCGGCCAGCGCCGTCGCTCGCGACCCGCCGACCGGCGAATCGGTCCATGCCGAGAGGGCTAGATCGATACTAGCGGTGTCATTGAAGGACACCACACCCAGCTGATCGCCCTGCCGCCAGCTATCGACGTACAGCTTGGCCGCTTCTTGGGCCGCCGCCATCTTGTTGTCGTCGGCCATACTTCCGGAACGGTCGATGACGATCATCGAATCGGCGTCATCCCGGGGCTGGTAGTCGACTGCGTTCGACTGGAAGGCGCTCAAGGCGTCGCCATAGTCGACCACCAGGTCATACGTCCCGCCGCTACTCTGCGTGGGTGCCAGTATGGTGAACCAGTGCTGGCCCATGATCGTGGCCGCATTCAAGACAGCGTTGGCCGGCACCGCCTCGGCCCCGACCTGAAATTCGAATTGGTCCAGCTCGACGCCCGCCAGCGGCGTGCCATTCGGCGCTAGCAGCTCGACGACGACGCGGAACTTGTCGGGCGCAGCCGGATCGCCCACCCGCGCCTTCTCCGCCTGCGTCGGCGCCAGGATGTTGAGCGTTGGCGCCTGACCGTTGATGCTCACACGATAGTTGGCATCCGCCTCAAAGCTAGCGACGATCAGCGCCACGCGATCGTAGTCATTGTTTACCAGGGAGTACTGCAGATTGCCGCCATCCCAGTGTTCTTCCTTGACGATCTCGTTGTTTTTGATAGCCAGCATCGTATAGTGCACGGGAGCCGGCGCCTCCTGCGTGACCTCGATATCGATGATGGGTACCGTGGCATCGGGCTGCACTTCGTAATAACGGGCCGCCCAGGAGGGCACAGACTCGCCGCTAAGCACCACCTGGTCGTTGGGGCCTAACGCCCGCGTATCGTTGTAGATCTTGACCTTCCGGTAGGTTGCGCCATCGCGGTCGATGTCCTGGTAGTGATATTTGGCCTCCTGCTGGGCCGTACCGGCATAGTCCTTGGCATAGTTGGCTACGGCAAAGTCCTTCCAGACGTCGTGGAAGGTCTCACTGTGCCCCAGCTCGGCCAGCGTGTCGTTGAGAACCGCAATTCCATCCCGCACCGGCTCCTGGCTGGCCTGCTCCCAGAATTTGACCATCAGGTTCATGCCGCCTTCTACCGGGTCGTTGGGCGCGGTGCCATACTTTTCCACCAGATAGGTCCAGAACAGGACCGCATTGTACGACGCCCGGTTGATGGGCTGCGAGGGATTGTCCATATACTCGCCGACCTCGCCGATGTAACTGGCGGCCCCGGTCGCCGTGTCGTCAAAGTCCAGGCAATTGTCCGGGTCGGCGCCCAGGCACAGCTTGTCCTGAACGGACCGGGCCTGGCCCTCAAAGATCCATTTGCGGCCCGGGTCGTCCAGGTACTCGTGGTACTGGTACTGCTGCAGATGAAAGACCTCGTGCAGCGTCACCACCCAAGCATCGGGAGCGCCGTCCATCGCGAGCGGCGGCCGCTCCAGCATGCGGGGCGCAACCATAAACAGGCGTTCCCAGGACTTGGCGCACCCCCCGCCATCACACCACGTCACGCCAAAGGGAACTTTGTCGACGGACTCCCAGGGGTGGTCGGCCACACTAGTGGTGAAACCAAGTCGCTCCAGGGTATCGATGGTATCCTGCGCCGCATCGCCAGCCCGGACGGCAAAGACGTTCCGCCCGGCGCTGTCCTGCTGATCGGCCAAGCAGACATCCCTGCCATCGATATCGGGGCAGGCGTCCACCCCCTCCACGCCATAAAACACCCGCACGTCCTCGGTCTCGTACACTCTACGCCCGTTGCACTCGTCGCTGGCCGCCGAGAGCGTATCGTCGTCCGCGCGATAGGACCGCACGCGGTACAGGCGGTCGGTCAGGTCAACATCCGGCCCCAGATCCTCTTCATCCACGTACCGCCACGAGTCTTCGTCGAGCGTCGCGATGCGGGTCCAATCCCCGGTCCCGACCTTACGATACACGCGCCATTCTGTCTCATCGGACGCATCGTCCTTCCAGGTGACGCGCACCGACTCGTCCACGAAACCGATACAACTGATATTCTCCGGCACGGGCAGATCCTGTGCCGCAGCGGGCTGCGCCGGCAGCCACGGGGTCACGATAAGCGACAGGATCACATAGAGGGCCAACTTGGCCACATGCTTGGTAGGAAAAGTCCGGTCCACGTCTTGCCTCCTTGGGGGTGTGGGATCGGTTCAGGAAATCCAGACCAGGCGTCCGGTTCATCCGCCTGCACCGATCTAATTGAGTTAATTAATTGTATTTATTTTATCATAATTGGACGTAAGTGTCAAATGACAGCTGTTCGTTGCAGGAATATCGCGCGACAACTCCGAGGATTTGCACCCGCTCTCCGCAAAATCTCCACATCTTTGTGTTATCATGGGGCTGGTTCCGCGAGGCGGACCGACCCGGATGGCGGAGGAGCGGTTGTTGATGCTGCGCCTGTTGCTGGGCCAGTGGATGGCCCAATTGATGAGCCGCACCTACACCTTCCTCGACCCGGCCATCCTCAGCGGCGGTCGCGGCCAGGTGGTCGCCCTGCGCGGCCGCTCCGGATCGGAACGCGTCCCGATGCCCGATGTCCGACTTTTTTTTCGAGAAACAGTATCGGGCATCGGGAGGTTGGGATGGATGCCACGTGATATTTCTATCAAGTCATGTTCCTCCCTCGCTGTGCTGCCTTGATTATACACCAGGTGTGCGGGTTCTACGACCACGAGATGGCCCCCATGCGGAGTGAGCCCGCCTTCGGGCGAGCGCTCGGTCGCACCCAGGGGTGCTTGCCAGGGCTGCTGTAAAGTAGATTGACATCGAATCGCTTACCATACTCCGGGCTCCCGCCGAGCTCGCACTTGTCCTGCACTGTCCTGCGGCCAGCACGGGCGGCCAGCATGGGCGGACAAGCACGGGTAGCTCGGCGGTGCTGACGCAAGGTCAGTCTCTTGGGGGCCTACCGAGGCCTGTCCTGTGACGGCGTCGTCCCGATGGTCCGACATCGGGGACAGGCACAGGGCCCCCAAACCCCCCAGCTGGGACCGTTAGGGTCCCAGACCCTACGAATTTGGGTGCTTGGGCCGATGGTTGTGTGCATCCGAGGCAAGAGTATGGCTCGCGTTGGCGGCGGCAAGTCTGTCACTTCTGGCTCCCGGCGCAAAATGAAGCATCGGTCCAGCTATGCGCTGGGCATCGAAGGGGCGCAGCACTGCCCAATTCAGCGGTACAGGCAGTGGGGCGCCCCTACCGCACCTCATAACAGAAATTTCCGCCAAGACGGACACCCAGCCCCAGGCTCAGCCATCTCCAGTTGACCGCCGCACTAGGCTGCGGTATAATGCAAACCAGGCCAAAAGGCGAGGGGAACCGATCGCGCTTGCGGTTCATCCCGTCTGTGGCGGTGGGTGCTCCCTCCTCAAGGCAGCGGATCTGGCCTGACTAGCCTTTCATACCAGACACCCCCCACGGGGATACAACCGGCGGTCCCCCCCACCAGCAGCGAGCCAGCGCATCCAGGCGCCTCATCGAGGAAAGAGGTGGTGTGCAGTCAAGACAACCGGCGACCAGGATCGGAGGTTGGTCCGACAATGAAGCCAACGAGAGGCGGCAGGCGATGAGCGTGCAACGGTGCGTTCATTCAGCCGCCCCATCACGCAAAGGAGGCGTGCCATGAACAGACGACAAATGGTTCTCAGTCTCTCGATCGTAGCGCTGCTGCTGGTTGTGGCCGTGGGTGTGATCCAAGCCCAGCGGCCGCAGCCGGCCCCTGAAGACCAGCCCCTAGAGGAGATCGACGCCGTGGGTTCGGTCATCCCCATCCAGGGCCGGCTGACGGACGCCAGCGGGAAGCCGCTCAACGGCAATCAAACGGTCACGGCGCGCCTCTACGAGGCCAGCGCGGGCGGCACGCCGCTCTGCGCGGATACAGACGGCGTGGCGGTGGACAACGGGTTGTTCAACATGAATCTGAACGGGTGCTTGTCTTCGGACATCGACGGCAA
>JASFOV010000117.1:0-10302 GCA_050116355.1 Anaerolineae bacterium | reverse complement strand
GCGCCGTCTACCTGGTCCTTCTGGCCCTCCTGGGCGGCTTCCGCCAACCCGACATGGACTTGCTCCGGAAACTGGTGCCTCTCGACCGTCTCCGGCCCCGCCTGCCACGATCCGGCGCAGGCACCTCGTAGTCCTGCAGCCAGGATCCATTGCCCGCGAACTGGGGCCGTCGCACCGGCCGGCTAGGCACACCGTAGCATGAGGGGAAACTCAAACTCGGCCCCCCGGCCCGGAGAACGCGGCCGCCAGCTACCCACCAGCGACCCCGCCGAACGGGCCAAAGAAAAGAGCCAGCCTTGTGGCTAGCTCTTGATCCACCCAGTGTGCTTGTCGTATTGACTCTTCAATGTGTTTGCGACCTGGCCCTACCTCTTAACGCCGGGCGCGCCGCCGCTGGATCATGACCACGGCCGTGGCCATTGCCAGCCCGAGAAGGAGCACCAGCAGAACCCCTTCCGCCACACGGAACCCGACTGTGAGCGGGTCATAGCCCCAGGCATCTTCGCTGTCCGGCGCGGTTTCGTCCTCCTCGATCCGGGCGATGAGGGTTGGGGTCGCCTGTCTTTCAGACTCGGCTACAGCAAAAGTCGGGGCCATCGAAGGCGTGGGCACAACTTGTGGCATGGCGGCTTCTGATTCCAACGTAGTCGTAGCCAGTGGGGCAGGAGTTGGCACCGGCAGCGGCGAGGCTTCCACAACCTTCTCGGCGTCAGACGCCTCTCCCACACCGCCACTGCCCAGCCCCTCTTCCGCAGGTGTGCCAAAGGTTGGCGCTGTCATCGACCGCATCTCAGCTTCGGTCGTGGCTTCACCCGGCACTGTCTCCTCCGCCGGCTCAGCTGCGGCAGCCTCTTCCACAGGCTTGGTCACCGCCATCTCCATCTCGGGGACCTCTTGGGCCAGCGGCGCCTCCATCTCTAGTACCACAGTCTCGACTACCGTGAGCGACGCCTCGCCTTCCACCAGCAGAGGCTGGGTGGCCTGGGGTGCAGGTGGGGGCATCACCACGTCGGCCGGCGCTTCCCCCTGCACCGCAGCCGGCGCCAAGCTGCCACTCGGCAGGGTTCGAGTCAGCACCAAGTCTCCGGCCACGACGAAAAAGAGCAGTAGAGCGACCAACGCCGTCGCGCCTTGCAGGACGGGCGTCATCCAGCCCCAACGTGGCGCCTTAACCGGTTCGGGAGGCACGGGCACCGTGAATACGCGCGGGATCGAGACCGTAGGCAGTTCTCGGCTCCACTGCACCGTCTGCCGCAGCGTGTCCAAGTTCCATTGGCACGCAGGGCACTCGGCCAGGTGGTGCTCCACCGCGGCCCGATCGCGGGCTGCAAGCTCCCCATCCAGGTAGGCGGACAGCTGTTCCTCGATGTAGCGGTGTTCGTTTGTCCTGTCCTTCTCTGGCAAACCCAACATCAACAACCTATCTCCATAGAATACCGCTCAGGTTATCCGGCATCCTTTAGACGGTAACGGCCCGGCAAAAGTTCCCGTTGTTCCAGCAGTTGGTCACGCAATTTGGCCCGGCCCCGGCTCAAGCGGGACTTGACCGTACCCAATGAGACGCCGGTGACATCGGCAATCTCCTTGTAACTCAAGCCTTGCACATCGGACAGCACCACCATGATGCGCTGCTCCGGTGGCAGCGTCTCAATCCCCCGCTGGATCGCCTGGTTCAGCTCCTGTCGCTCGACATATTCCTCCGGGCGCTCGGCCGGATCGTGCATATAGCGGATATGGTCCTGCTCCACTGGGAGATCGTCCATCGACTCGGTGGGACGCCGCTGCTTGACCCGCAGCTGATCGTAGCAGGCATTGGTCACGATGCGCAGGATCCAGGCCTTGAAGGAACCTCCCCGGAATTTGCGCATCGCCTTGAACGCCGAGATGAACGCATCCTGCGTTGCATCGGCAGCCGCATCCGGCTGGCCCAGAATGCGATAGGCCACATTGTAAGCCATGCTTTGGTAGAGCAAGACCAATTGGTTAAATGCGTGCGCATCGCCCTTGCGGGCAGAAGCAATCAGCGCCTCTTCATCCATTCATTGGCTCCCAGCGCGGCATCGCTCGCCTGCGCTGCAAACGTCCGGACTCCTCAAAACTCCCCTCTCCCGTATGGTGCCAGAGGACGTGAATTCGCCAGAAAAAGCATGCGCCAGATTTGACGAAAACTTCATTCTCCTCTATACTTAATCCCACGAGCCGGAGTGGCGGAACTGGCAGACGCGCGCGACTCAAACTCGCGTGAGGGTGACCTCTTGTGGGTTCGATTCCCACCTCCGGCACCTGGGCACATTATACCAGTTTTTGGTTTCTGTTGCCAACAGGGAGAGCTGGCACGCCAGAAAACTCCCAGCCTATCACCCAGCCGCGTGTCCTAGGCGGCTGAGTTTACGTTAGGGAAGCCTACGATACAATGAGTCAATCACAACGGCGGATCGTAATCATTGGCGCCATCTTGCTCGCTATCAGCCTGGGCATTGGCTTGGCAGCCGGATTCCTGGTCACCCGCGGAACAACGGGGGCAGGGGCCGATATCGCCACGCTGGACGTCTCGGCCAAAGAGCATTACATCCTTCTGGTAGGCACCGCCTACACCCGTGATGGCGATCTTGAGCGGGCGCAGACACAGCTGGCCCAGCTGGACGCGCCGAACGTCCAGCAGTGGATCGTCAGCCTCGCCGACCGCTACATTGCCGAGGGCCAGGACCCAACCGATATCCGTGCCCTGGTCACGCTGGCCCAGGCGCTTGACGCCACCAGTCCCCAGATGTCGGCCTGGTTGGCAGCGGCTGCCAGCCCGACCCCAACGACTCTCCCGCCGACGCCCCTGCCAACCAGCACCACAGCGCCGACTGCGACGCCCGTGCCCACCACATCACTGTCCCCGACCGAATCTGCGGTCATCCCGCCGACCGGCACACCGCTGCCACCACCAACCGCCACCGCTACCTCCATCCCACCCACCATGACACCTGTGCCGCCCACGGCCGCACCACCGACTGCTACGGCCAGACCCCAACCGTCGAACACACCACCGCCACCTACCGAACCGCCGGCGCCCACCTGGACCTGGACGGCGCGCCTTGTAGGTCCTGGTCAGGAGGGTCAGGAATGCGACGGCGGCGGCAAAAAACTGATCCGCGTGACCGTGCTCGATGCTGCCGACAACCAGATCCCCGGTGTATGGGTCTATGAGAACTATACCGGGCTCTACCAGGTAACCGGCCACAAAGCCGGCGATCCCTATTGGGGCCCCGGCGAGGTCGAGTTCAGCGCGCTCGATGGCGGCCGGGTGTGCATCGCCACGGGCGAGGGTGGTTCGTGTGACAGTGACTTGACGCGCGACCTGCCCTGCCACGATACACCGCCCATCGATGATCTGTACGCAGCCGGCTATTGCGACTGCTGCGAAGCCGGCATCACCAAAGAGCGCTGCCAAGAATTGGTAGAATCGGGCAGTTGCCTGGGCGCAGGCTGGTACTACTGGCGCGTGGAATTTCAGCGCTCCCGCTAACGCTCGATAGTACGATCGCTCGCCATGCAACAAAGCTGATACAAAGGAGTCGAGTGGAATCATGGATGAACCGCGAAAGAGCCGTACCGGGTGGATTCTAGCCGCACTGGCCGTTGGCGGGCTGCTCGTTGGCTTGGCCCTGGGGCTCCTCTTTGGCTTGGTCGTGTTCCCGGTGCAGTATGTCGACACGGCTATCTCTGATCTGAGCATCGACTACCAGGAGCAGTACATTGTGCTCGTAGGCTCGGCCTATGCCCTCGATCGCGACCTGGACAAGGCCCAAGCCCGGTTGGACCGGCTGGAAGCGGCCAATGTCCCGCAGTGGGTGGCGAGTCTCACCGACCGCTACATCGCCGAAGGCCAGGCCGAGGAGGAGATCCAGGCCTTGGCCGAGCTTTCCCACGCCTTGGGCGTCGATACGGTGCAGATGGCTGCCTTTTTGGCGACACCCACCCCGGTGCCGACCGATACGCCTGTGCCAACTCCTACTCCGTTGCCCACCGACACCCCGACCGCCACGCCGGTCCCACCCACATCCACACCGGTCCCACCCACCGACACCCCCTTGCCCCCGACCGACACGCCCCCACCCCAGCCGACGGAAACCCCGGTCCCGCCGACGGACACCGCTGCCCCACCGACCAATACGCCACCACCACCACCGCCACCAACCAACACGCCTAGACCACAGCCTACCAGCCCACCCCCGCCGACCAACACGCCCCAGCCGCCCGCGGCCGCCTGGACCATCATCGAGCAGCGGCTGGTCGGCCCGGGCGAAGATGCCCAGACCTGCCAGGGCGGAAACCTGCAGATCCGGGCCACGGTCATCGATGCTAACGGTGGCCAGATCGGCGGTGTCTGGATCCACGATCAGTATTCCGGTATGGATCGTGTGACGGGCCACAAGGGCGCTGACCCGTACTGGGGTCCGGGCGAGGCCCAGTTCGACTACTACGGTCACGGCGGGGGCATGCTGTGCATCACCTCCGGCGAGGGTGGGCCCTGTGAGAGCCCCAATACGCGCTCGATGCCCTGCTGGGACGCACCGCCCATCCAAGATCTGTATGCCGCAGGCTACTGCGAGTGTTGCGAAGCGGGCGCCAGCCTCGATCGCTGCCAGCAGCTCATGAACGAGGGCAAGTGTCTCGGACCCGGGCACTACTCCTGGCGCGTCGTATTCCAGCGGGGATGGTAGGTAGGCGGTTCGATGAAGTGGAAGGCGTTGGTCATCACCAGCCTCACCCTCGTCGCCGGCCTGGCGGCCGGCCTGCTCTACGCCTGGGTCCTGGCCCCGGTCGGAGACTATGAGGCCGCGCCCGCCGATCTGCGCCGTGAAGCCAAGCTCACGTACGCCATCATGATCGGAGATCTATATGCGGCTGAGCAGGATCTGGATCAGGCTGTGGCCCGTCTGGAGGAACTAGAGGTTGCCGCTGACGGGCAAGTGCTGGCTGGATTCATCGAACAGTACCTGGATGCTGGCGGTCGCACCGAGGCGGTGCGCAATCTGGCGCGACTGGCCGAAGCTCTCGGCGCCAGCGGCGGCATCCTAGTCGTCTTTGGCCCCGAGCCTACGCCCACAGCCCAGGCCACTGTCACAGCCACCAGCTTGGCAGGCGAAACACCCACCGCAGCGCCGACCGTCACACCCCTGCCCAGCTTTGCGCTTACCGAACAAACAGCCGTGTGTGCGGCACCCGGTGAATCTGGCCGCATCGCAGTCTGGGTGCGCGACAGCATGGGCCAGGAGATGGCCGGCGTTGAAGTCATCGTCTCCTGGGCCAACGGTCAGGACCGGCTATTCACCGGGCTCCGGCCGGACCTGGGGCCTGGCTACGCGGATTTCGAGATGCGGCCCGGCAACGAGTACGAAGTGACTCTAGCCCAGTACGATGCCGACACCGTCCAGGATCTGACCCCGGAGTTGTCACCGGGTCTTTGCCCGACGGACACCATCGCCGTCGACTGGCAATTGACGTTCCAAATGGGCCCGTAGATCGGACAAAAAACAACAGGCAAGCGAGTTCGATGCCACTCAGCATATGTGGTACAATGTATACAGATCAAAGAAAACACCAGAAAACACCGGAAATAGCCCACAATCTAACCAAGAGAAGGACTTGACACCTTTCGGATGTTTGGTATAATGATCTATGCTCGCTAGGAGGTGGAAGCTTTGAAATTGCGTTTCGTCGGAAACGCGCCGTTTTTCTCTGCCCTATCAGAGGAGGATCAGGAACGCGTTTCCCAACGGATGCACCTGGAGCATCGTCGTAGCGGTGAGGTACTGTTTCGCAAGGGGGACGCCTGCACAGCCCTGTACTTGATCAAGTCAGGATGGGTGCGCTTGGTGGCCAACGGCGACACAGCCCTTGCCAGCCAAGGTCCCGGCAGTCTGGTTGGTGAAACCGACCTGTTCTTGGACCGGCCTCGGTCTGTAGGCGCTACCATTGCTTCCGATGCAGATCTCTGGGTGCTGACCAGGGACGACCTGGTCGACTTTATCGCTGAGAATCCCCAAGTTGGTGTGCGGCTGACTCTCGCCTTTGGTACACGGTTGGCGTTGTTCGACCAGTACCTGATCGAGTACCGGCTGACGACCCTTTCTTTCCTGTCCAATTTGCCACAGGAATCACTGTCGGCTATCGCCCGCCGGCTTGTCCCGGTGGAGAAGCAGGAAGACGAGTTTATCGTAGAACAGGGACAACCCCCGGAGGCGTTGTTCGTCGTCGAATCGGGGCGCGTGATCTTGCACGGCTCCGAAGAAGGCGGTGATTTCTCAGAGATCGGCCCAGGCGAGAGCTTTGGCGAGATGGCGCTGCTGACCAACAAGCCACACGCCCACTCTGCCCAGGCAGCCACCGACGTCATCCTGTGGAGGATGCCCAAAGACGAGTTCGATGGGCTGTCGGCTGAGTATCCCGAGATTCGCTTGGCCCTCAGCGCCGCCATTCGCGAGCCCTTGGTCGCCCAGGACATGAGCCGGGCGGTGGAGCGCCTGACCTCGATTTCCCTCTTTAGCGATCTATCGGAGGAGGTCCTGTGGTCAGTGGCTGAGCGCTTGCTGCTCCGCCACGTTCCGGCCGGAGAGTTGGTCTATGCCGAGGGCGATCCGGGCGATGCCCTGTACATCGTCGACAGCGGTCAGGTTGAAGTAGCGTCCGGAGGACCTGCCGAGCATGCCGTTCTGGCTCGCTTGGGTTCTGGCGAGTTCTTTGGCGAGATGGCGCTGCTGACCGGTCGGCCCCGCTCGAGCATGGTCCGGGCTGCGACCAACAGCAATTTGTGGGTTCTGTATCGCGCCGACTTTGACGATCTGGTGAATCGCCATCCATCGGTCAGCTTGGGCCTGAGCCGGGCCTTGAGCGAACGTCTGGCCGAGATGGACCGGCGCTTCAACGAAGGCCACCTGCGCGGTCTAAAGCTACTGGGTGGGCTGTCCTCAGGCCAATTGGAAGACGTGAGCCGGCGCCTCAAACCAGTACGCTTCCGCCAAGGCGAGGCAATCCTGCGCGAGGGCGAGCCCGGCTCTGAAATGTTCTTCATCGAGGCGGGACGAGTCCGAGTTGATCGTGCATCCGGAGCGAAAGCAGTCGTCATCGCCGAGCTAGCCGCGGGCGATCTCTTCGGTGAGATGTCCTTGTTGACATCAAATCCACGCTCGGCCACGGTCACCGCTTTGACCGATGTGGACTTGTGGGCCTTGACCCAGTCCGACTTTGACGATCTCGTGGCGGCCTATCCCAATCTGGCGTTGGCTTTGAGCCGGCTCCTCAGCGAGCGATTGCGCAGTACGGATCAGCTGTTCCTAAGAAGCGACTTGCCGGCAGCGACGCCCATTTCGCCCGCGGGGGCGTACGTACCAGCCTCGGCGCCGGCTGAGCCCAGGGCCAAGCCCCAACCCAAACGCAAGCGTGCGCCGCGAAAACGCAGGCGCAATCTGACCAAACAGATTACCAATACCTTTGACGAGGCTGTGCTCTGGTTTGGGCAGCTGAGCAACGGTGCCAAGGTGCGGCTGGTGCTGGTGACCCTCTTGCTGGCCTGGATGCTGTGTATCGCCGCGCCGATGCTGGTGATCTCCACCCTGGCCGCCGACGATGTGACCAACCTCCAAGGGGCTATCGCTTTTGTACACATGACCACCCCAGAAGCCCCAGCAGTGGTCGAAACCACCCAAGAGGCAACCACCAGCGAGGACTCGGTTGCAGTCCAAGAGTTGCCATCCGCACCCAGCGAGGCCCCGGCCCCACCGGCAGAGGCACAACCGCTGGCCCTGGAAGCCGAGAGTTCCGTGGCCGCCCAACCCAGCCAGCAGGCCCAAGCACCGCCGGATGTGCAACCGACCGCAACGCCGTGGATCATTGTGATCACCAACACACCTGCGCCACCCACCGCCACCCCGATCCCGCCGACCGCGACCCCGATCCCGCCGACGCCGACGCCCAAGCCCGTCCAGTCGGCGGCCCAGCCGTTGGTCGTCCAGCCGACAAACACACCGGTTCCGGTTGAGAGACAACAGCCCTCGCGCAGCTTGGACCCGCGCCTGGGGTCTCTCGGTGTGGTCGTCCAGCCCGCCGGTGTCAAGCCGGGCCAGAGCTACTGGCGGCTGGTGGAGGCCCGCTGGCAAGATGAATCCGAGTCCGGCGGCGACCATACCATCTATGTAAATCTCCTCGATGAAAACGGTGGTCGCGTTGTGGGGCACCCCATTGAGATCGCGTGGGCTGGCGGCAGCCTAACCCTCAATACGGAGGACAAGCCCAAGCCCGAGTACACGTCGAACTTCCCAATGTACAACACCCTGGGTTCCTATGCCGTCAAAATTCCCGGTCTGCCCAGTGACACCATTGTCGGGCTGGGCCTGGGCACAGCCGACCAACCAGCGTTCACCGTCCACACCAACTTTTTCTTGACCTTCCAGAGAGTGAGTCGCTGATCTTTACCCAACATGTACACAGGGCGGCCTGAGGCCGCCCTGTTTTTTTGTGTTACACCCCGTTCATAGACGCCCCAAGCCAGCCGGCAGATTTGGGACAGTGGATCGCCTTGCTGGGGTGAGGGCTACTCGCCCTCCCGTCCGTTCAGCAGCTGGCGTAGGTACTGGCCCGTGTACGATTTCCGCACCCGGGCCACCTCCTCGGGTGTGCCCTCCGCCACCAGCCGGCCACCACCATAGCCTCCTTCGGGACCTAAATCGATGATCCAGTCAGCCGCCTTGATGACATCCAAGTTGTGCTCGATGACGACCACCGTATTGCCCTGGTCGACCAGGCGATGCAGCACCTGCAGCAGCTTTTCGATATCCGCAAAATGCAGACCCGTTGTCGGCTCGTCCAAAATGTAGAAGGTCTGACCGGTAGAGCGGCGTGAGAGCTCCTTCGAAAGCTTGATCCGCTGCGCCTCGCCACCGGACAGCGTCGTGGCTGGCTGGCCCAGCCGGATGTAGCCCAAGCCTACATCGGACAGCGTCTGCAGCTTGTTGCGAATCCGGGGTACATTCGAAAAGAACTGGAGCGCCTCTTCCACGGTCATGTCCAAGACGTCCGCGATGTTGCGACCCTTGTAGCGGATCTCCAATGCTTCGCGGTTGTATCGTTTGCCGTGACAGACCTCGCAGGGCACATAGACATCGGGTAAAAACTGCATCTCGATCTTGATGATGCCGTCCCCCCGGCAAGCTTCGCACCGCCCGCCCTTGACATTGAAGCTAAAACGCCCCGGCTTGTAGCCCCGCGTCTTGGACTCGGGTAGCCGGGCGAACAACTGGCGAATGTAGGTAAAGACATCCGTATAGGTCGCCGGGTTGGAACGTGGGGTACGGCCAATGGGACTCTGGTCAATGTTGACTACTTTATCAATGAGGTCTAGACCCAGGATCGTCTCGTGCTTGCCTGGCTTGGCCTTGGCCCGGTAGAAGAACTGGTTCAGACGTTTGTAGAGCACCTCAACCACCAGACTACTCTTGCCCGAGCCGGATACGCCGGTGACGGCGATGAATTTGCGCAGCGGGAAACGAACGGTGAGATCCCGCAGATTGTTCTCGGCCGCTCCTTCGACTGTCAGATAATTGCCATCTCCAGGCCGCCGCGCCTCAGGTGCGGCGATCTGGCGGTCCCCGCGCAGATAAGCAGCCGTCAGCGAGTCGCGGCAGGTTAGGAATTCATCGAGGGGCGCCGAGCAGACCACTTCCCCTCCGTGCTCGCCAGCACCCGGGCCCAGATCCAGGATCCAATCGGCGGCGTACATCGTCTCTGCGTCATGCTCGACGACGATGACCGTGTTGCCCAAGTCACGCATACCCAACAACGTATGGAGCAGTCGCTTGTTGTCTCGAGGATGCAGGCCGATGCTGGGCTCGTCTAGGATATAGAGGACACCCATCAGCCGCGAGCCGATCTGCGTCGCCAGCCGGATGCGCTGCGCCTCTCCACCCGAGAGCGTCGCCGCTTTGCGATCGATGGTCAAGTAATCGAGACCAACATTGGCCATAAAGGACAAGCGATCGTGGAGCTCCTTAAAGATCTGGCGAGCGATGACACGTTGCCGGCTCGACAGCAGCCGGTCCTCCTCGTTGCCATTCGACTCGCGCAGCTCGCCGACCCAGTTCAGCATCTCGGTGACCGACATCCGGGTGACCTGGTCGATGGGCTTATCGGCCACCGTCACCGCCAAGGCCTCCGGTTTCAGGCGACGTCCCCGGCACACCGGACAGGCCCGCTCGGCCATATAGCGCTCAATGTCACCCTTGGCACGATCCGACGAGGCCTCCCGGTGGCGACGCT
>JASFOV010000116.1:0-10363 GCA_050116355.1 Anaerolineae bacterium | reverse complement strand
GGGCGATACCATCCTGCTCAAATGTGGTGGCACGCACGGCCTGCGGAACGACTTGGACGAAGAAATCCATGTACTGGTCATCGATCTCCTGGCGCCGCCCGAGCCCAACCAACGCCTGCTGCTGAGAGACTGGACCGAGATACCAACGGTCGCCAAACGATCAAAGGGCGGCACCGGCCAAATTCTAGTCGGTGATCTCTTTACCGCTGACGAGTTGGGTGTGGCCTGGGATTTCGTTCAGTGCGTCAAAATGCCACCCGGCAGTGCCATCGGCCTGCACGAACACCGCGGCGACGAGGAGATTTACTACATCGTCGAGGGCTGGGGGACCATGATCACAGACGATGGCGAGGTTGAGGTCGGCCCTGGTACGGCATCCCTCTGCAAGTCAGGCAGCCGCCATGGCCTGGTGAATAATGCCGACAGCGAAATGACGATTCTGGTCGCCCAGGCGCCACTCATCTGACGGTCCATGCGATCACACCTCTGTCGAGGAAGGACACGGTGATGAGTGACATACCACCTAGCGCAGATGTGGTCATCTGTGGTGCCGGCATGACCGGCATATGCACTGCCTACTTTCTGACCAAAATGGGGATAAGGGACATCCTACTGGTGGACAGGCGCTCCCCACTCACATTGACCAGCGACAAGTCAGCGGAGACCTACTGCAATTGGTGGCCTGACGAAACCATGTTTCGGTTTGCACAACGCAGCTTGGAGATTATGGAGGAGTTGGCCAGACAAACAGGAAACGCTTTCAACCTGAACCGGCGCGGGGAGTGCTACATAGCAACCTCTCTGCAGAAGGCAGCCGAATTCCAACACATGGCGCAGCAGTTTGCTCATCTAGGCCTGGGACCTGTCAGAGTACATCATGGGGACAACGGTGATAGGCGACCATATGTGCCATCTGCTGCGACAGGTTTCACAGGCGTGCCGGCGGGTTCGGACTTGTTACTCGATCAGGGGAGCATCAGGGAACACTTCCCTTACGTTTCTCCCAAGGCTACGGCTGTGTTGCACGCTCGCTCTTGCGGATGGTTCAGCGCCCACACGCTGGGCATGCTTCTTCTCGAGCAGGCAAAAAAGAACGGAGTGCGAGAAGTTCGTGCCAACTTTGAAGGTGTGGAGCAGGACAAAGCCGGGGTGTGTGCTGTCCGGGTACGCGGTCAGGACGGGACAGATCGGATCCACACACGCTGTTTTGTAAACGCTGCCGGACCCTTTGTCAAACAGGTAGCGGCGATGCTTGGTGTGGAGCTGCCAGTGCGCACGGGTCTATGGGAGAAGTTTGTGTTCAAGGATCATCTGGGTGTCATCCCTCGTTCTGCGCCAACCCTGATCCTCAAGGATGAGCTATTCCTAGAATGGTCAGAGGAAGAAAAGGCAATCCTAACGCAGGAAGATGACTCCCGGTGGTTGTTGAACAAGTTCGCCAGTGGACCTTATCTGCGACCTGAGGGGGGACAGGATAGCCAATGGGTGCTCATGGGTTGGGCATACAACGAGCCGCCATACAAAGTGCATCGACGGCGAGACGAGAAACGGGTGGGGGCGGGAGTCGTCTGCGAACCGCAGTGGGACCCGCGCTATACTCGAGATTTTCCAGAGATCGTATTGCGCGGCATGGCTAGCTTGATTGAAGGACTGAAGCAGTACCTTCATAAAATGCCCAGGCCCATGCAGGACGGTGGCTACTATGTCCAAACCAAGGACGTGGTTGGGGAAACGTTCAGGGAGGAAAATCCACCTCTGATCGGACCGCTGGGCCCCCAGGGCGCGTTCATTGTCAACGTCTGCCATGGAGTTAGTATGGGCTGTGCAGCGGGTGAGCTGTGTGCGGCATGGCTGACAGGCAATCGCCTGCCCGAGTATGCCGGTGAATTGTCGCTCCAGCGTTACTACGACACCCGATGAACGCCAGTCAAGGGAACCAGGATAAGGAGGCGGAAGTGAGGTTGGCTGGAAAGGTTGCATTGATCACCGGCGCGGGCATGGGCATTGGCCGTGCAACCGCCCAACTTTTCGCGCGCGAAGGTGCCCAAGTCGTGGTGGCCGATTACGACGCCGCCAGCGGGCAAGACACAGTCACTCGCATTCGCCAAGAAGGTGGAAAAGCCACCTTCATCCAGGGCGACGTGTCGCAGCCGGAAGAAGTGCGCGCTTTGGTGCAGGAGGCAATCCGCGCCTACGGTCGCATCGACATCCTGCACAACAACGCGGGCATCGACCTGCCCCAAGCGACCAACGTCGTTGCCACGGAGATCGAAGACTGGGAGCGCATCCTGGCCGTCAACCTCAAAGGCGTCTTCCTCTGCTCCAAATATGCCATCCCGGAGCTGATCAAGGCCGGAGGCGGGGTGATTATCAATACCGCCTCCATCGCCGGGTTGGTCCCCATGCAGCAGGAGGCAGCCTATGGCGCCTCCAAGGCTGGATTGGTCCTGCTCACCAAACAGATGGCCAGGGACTATGCCCAACAGGGCATTCGCGTGAACAGCGTGTGCCCAGGGCCGATGGAAAAGCCCACGCGCCACCGTCTGAACTATCTCCAGGCTGACCAGGCTGCGTTCGCCAAGCGGCAGTCCTTTTCCCAACAGATTCCGCTCGGCCGGATGTGCCAACCGGAGGATATCGCCCAGGCTGTGCTATTCCTGGCCTCCGAGGAGGCATCCATGATCACCGGCGTGGACTTGGTCGTCGACGGTGGTTTCACCTTGGGCTAGGGGGAGTGCACTCATGAGACTCGAAGGCAAAGTAGCAGTCGTCACCGGTGCTGGGGGTGGCATCGGCAAGGGGATTGTCCTGCGCCTGGCAGAAGAGGGCGCCGATGTAGTTTTGGTCGATCTCGACCAAGCAGGAGCACAGGCTGTGGCCCAAGAAGTAGAAAACATGGGCCGCCGGGCCCTTGTGCTTCCCACTGATGTGTCCGACGCCACCTCGGTGAACACCATGGTGACGCGGACCCTGGAGTGGGGCGGTCACATTGACATCCTGGTCAACAACGCGGGCGTCGAATTGATCCGGCCGTTCTTTGAGATCAGCGAAGGCGACTGGGACAAAACCATGGATGTCAATCTCAAGGGCGCTTGGCTATGTTCTCAGGCTGTGGCCAGGGTGATGGCCGATGCCAAAAACGGGGGTCGCATCATCAACGTCGGTTCGATCATGTCCGAGATGCCCGCGCCCGGAGAGCCTCATTACGCGGCTTCCAAAGGGGGCATCCTCATGCTCACCAAGGCCATGGCCCTGGACTTGGCGCCCTACGACATCAATGTCAATGCCATCGGACCGGGTGTGATCAAGAACGGTCTCAGCAGCAAGGGATGCCTTTCCGATCCGGCGACAGCGGAAAAGATCAAGGCCGGCATCCCTCTACGGCGCTTCGGCAGCCCGCGGGACATCGGCAATGCCGTCGCCTTTTTGTCGTCTGCAGAAGCCAACTATGTAACCGGTGTGATCATCTACGTCGACGGTGGAGTCATCCTGGCCTCGCCGTGGAGCTAGCCAAGAGGAGAAGGTTTACATGAAATTAGCGGGCAAGGTAGCCATCATTACCGGGGCAGGCAGTGGCATCGGCCAAGCTTCAGCGCTTCTGTTCGCCGCAGCGGGCGCCGAGGTCGTTGTCGTCGACAATGCGCCGCGCGGCGGACGCGAGACGGTGGCGCAGATCCAGCACACCGGGGGCGAAGCCCTCTTTGTCGAGACCGATGTCTCCCAAGCGAGTGACGTGGCACAGATGGTCCAGACTGCCCTCATGGCCTACGGTCAGATCGACGTCCTCTTCAATAATGCAGCGGTCACCCTCCCTGCTTCCGTTGTCGACGCCTCGGAAGAGATCTGGGACAAGACAATGGCCATTGACCTGAAGGGCGTATTCTTGCCCTCCAAGTACGCCATTCCCCACATGATTGAGGGCGGAGGCGGCTCGATCATCAACACCGCTTCGATGTGTGGATTGGTGGCCTCGCCCAACCAAGCGCCCTATAGCGCCGCCAAGGGAGGGGTGGTGGCCCTGACAAGGCAGATGGCTATTGACTATGCGCCCCACGGTATCCGGGTCAACGGCATCGCTCCCAGCGAGGTGCGTACGCCGATGTTCCTCGGGTTCATCAACCGTGCCTCGGATCCAGAACAAAAGATGAAAGAACTGGTTGCCCGCATACCTATGGGTCGGGTAGCCGAGCCAGAGGAACTGGCACGGGTGGCCTTGTTCTTGGCCTCCGATGATTCGTCGTACATCACAGGAGTCACCCTTCCTGTCGATGGGGGCCTCACGGCAATGTGAGCCACCACATACGCCAGAAACCATATTCGATTTACAGATGAACCGATCAGAAAAGGAGTAACAATGGCAGGCACAGACAATCCGGGACCTCTTGCAGGGATTCGCGTGTTGACCAACGAGGTGCAGGTAGCCGGACCCTACTGTAGCATGACCCTGGCTGATCGCGGTGCGGATGTCATCAAGGTAGAACGTCCGCGGTACGGCGACTCGGCCCGCGAAGGGGCCCCCGTGCTCAAGAACGACGAAGGAGAGCGGGTCAGCGGTTACTTCATGCGCTTCAATCGCAGCAAGCGTAGCATCACCCTCAACCTCAAGGACCCCCATGGGAAAGAGATCTACAAACAACTTGCGGCCGAATCCGATGTAGTGATCGACAATCTGCGTCCAGGCGCCATGGACAAACTGGGGCTGGGCTACAGCGATCTGGAGCCCCTCAACCCCGGCCTGATCTATGTCTCCATCAGCGGATTCGGTACCATGGAAGAGCGTACGGGCATGTACGCTGGCCGTCCGGCCTACGACATCGTGGCCCAGGCCATGGGCGGTTTGATGTATACCTGCGGCCAGGAGGGCGGTCCGCCAACCTGGCTGGGCGTGGCCCTCGGCGATCTGTACTCAGCCGCGCTATCCGTCCAAGGCATCCTATTTGCCCTCTTTGAGCGCACCAGGACCGGCAAAGGACAGTACATCGACATCTCGATGTATGACGCCATCATCTCCCTGGCGGAGCGCTCGATCACCGCCTACTCGCTCACCGGACATATCCTGGAGCGCGGTGTGGAACCGTTCATCGCACCCTGGGGCCCGTTCCAGACCCAGGACGGCTGGATCGCCATGATCGTCCCCACCGAGCGGGATTGGTCCCGCTTTTGTGAGGCAATTGGCCGTCCCGATCTGGTAGGCATGGAGGGCGAGACCGATTCCGGTCCGGCTCGGGCAAAGAACATGCGCGATGGATTCCTCAAACCCATCGTAGAGGGTTGGATCGCCCAGCACACAACGGCCGAAGTAATGGATAAACTACTGGCTCAGGGGCTCCCTGTGGGCCCGGTCCAGAATGCCGAGGAGATCTTTAACTGCCCGCACGCGGCAGCGCGTCGCGCTCTGGTCGAGGTGGACGACCCAGTGGCCGGCAAAGTCAAACTGGTTGGTCCACCGATCAAGATGTCGAACCAGATGGAGCCTGACGTACGCCCTGCCCCACGGCTGGGCCAGCACAACGAGGACATCCTCCGCGAATTGGGCTATACGCCGGAACAGATCCAACAATTGGCCAGCTCAGGCGTGCTATGACGCCGGGCGTGCTAGACATCGATAACCAGAACAAGCTTTCAGGAGGTTCGCATGAATGAAGTCGTAGTAGTAAGCGCTGTACGCACCCCTTTTGGCAACTTTGGGGGAACCTTAAAAGACTTTACTCTGCCTGATCTCGGTGGACAGGTAATAACCGAAGCACTCCGGCGAGTGAACGTTCCCCCCGAGGCCGTCGAGGAGGTGGCCATGGGTGTCAACTTGCCGGGCTCCGACCGGTCTATTGCCCGTCAGGCAGCGTTGCGGGCGGGCATCCCCGATACGACCCCCGCCTATACGGTCGACCGGGCCTGTTGCTCGTCCATGGCGGCCGTCAACACAGTGTCACGCTCCTTGCGGTTGGGAGAGGCTTCGGTGGTCGTAGGCGGCGGCACAGAGAATATGAGCTTGGTACCCTATTTTGTGCACGACGCCCGCTGGGGCAAGCGCTTGGGCGACATCGTCCTGACCGATCAGCTGATCATCAGTTGTCCGTACAGTGGCAAAGCCCGGGCGCTGCAGGCTGGCGAGGAAGCCATCGAGTTCGGCGTCAGCCGCGAAGAACAGGATCGTTGGGCCCTACGCAGCCACCAGCGGGTCATGGCCGCCCAAGAGTCGGGCTTCTTCGAGGCCGAGATCTTGCCTATCGAAGTGCCCCAGCGCAAGGGCCCACCGCTACTCTTTGAAAAGGACGAGGCCGTCCGACCCAATACCAGTCTGGAAAAGTTAGCCAGGCTCCGCACCATTTACGACAGTCCTACAGTCACTCCGGGCAATGCCCCGGGCCTCAGCACCGGCGCGTCGGCGGTCGTTCTGACCACCCGGCAGGAAGCGGAACGGCGGGGCGTCCAGCCGCTGGCTACGATCAAGACTTGGGCCATGGTGGCCGGCCACCCCGACCGGATCGCCAGCATCCCGGCCACAGCCGCCCAGAAGGCGTTGGATCAAGTGGGCATGACCGTCGACGACATGGACCTTATCGAGATCAATGAGGCCTTTGCCGCCATGCCACTGGTCGCCACCCACATCCTTGGTGGTGGCGATCCAGCCAACGTCGACGAGATTCGGGAAAAGACCAATGTCAACGGTGGCGCCATCGCCATTGGCCATCCTACCGGGGCCAGCGGCGCCCGCTTACTGATGACCATCATCTACGCCTTGAAGAGCCGCGGCGAACGGTGGGGCTTGGCTGCCATCTGTGGCGGCATCGGTCAGGGCGAAGCCATGATTGTGGAAGTAGAGAGCTGAAACGAACGACAATGGTACAATCTCATTGGAGAGAAAGAGCATGAAGACAGTACGTTTAGGAAATGGATCGGCCTACTGGGGCGATATGCTGGACCCCGCTGTTGATGTGGCCGCCAAAGGCGACATCGACTACCTGGGCCTGGATCACTTGGCCGAACTGACCCTGGCCATCCTGCAGCGCTACAAGAACAAGAACCCGGAATTCGGCTACATTCCTGATCTGATCCCCTGGACCAAGGCCCTGCTGCCCATCACGATCGATAGGGGCATCACTATGATCACCAACGCCGGCGGCGCCAACCCGGAAGAAGGCGGACGCAAGGCCATTGCCCTCGCCCGCGACATGGGCTTCAAAGGCCTGAAGGTGGCGACAGTCAGCGGTGACGACGTCCTTGACAAACTGCCCGACCTGGAAGCCAAGGGCGTACCGTTTGTCAACATGGACACCGGCGAAGAGGGTCTGGACCGCATCCGGGACAATATTGTGGCGGCCAATGCCTACATCGGTTCTGAAGGCATCCTCGAAGCCTTACAGGCCGGGGCTGAGTACATCATCGCCGGTCGCATCTCGGATGGTGCGCCCTTTGTAGCAGCCCTGATGCACGAATTCGGCTGGAGTTTCGAGGACGGTAACTGGGACAAGATTGGCGCCGGCATTACCATTGGCCACCTGCTCGAGTGCGCCTGCTTCTGTACGGGCGGGGGGTCCAACCAGTGGCGCGAGGCAGTGGACGCCTGGAAGATCGGCTTTCCCATTGCCGAAGTCAACGAGATACCTGAGGCCATCATCACCAAGGCCCCAGACACAGGCGGCATCGTCAACCAATGGACCGTCAAAGAACAACTCCTTTACGAAGTGCTGGATCCGCACAACTACTACATGCCCGACGGAATCGCCGACTTGGGGGAGGTCACCGTCGAAGAGGTGGGTGAGAACCGGGTTGAGGTCAAGGGGTTCCGGGGCAAGCCCCGGCCCGACACTCTCAAGCTGTGCATCGGCTACCAGGATGGTTGGATCGCCGAAGGACTGCTGCTCTTCTCCTGGCCCGATGCCCTGGCAAAGGCCCAGCGCGCCGAAGAGATTGTCCGCAAGCGGCTCAAACACCGCGTTCAAGTCGAGCCGGAAGAGATCCGCTTCGACTATGTCGGCGTCAATGCCTTGCACCAGCACACGGCTCCCATGCCGGACTGCGAGCTGAACGAGGTCGGCCTGCGCATCGCCGCCAAGCTGCGGACGCGCGAAGAAGCAGACCTGGTTCGCCGCGAAGCGACCCATCTATGGACGCTGGGGGGGATTGGCACTGCCTTTGGGGTACCCTTTCCCCTGCGCCCCGTGGTCTCGCTCTGGCCAACCCTAGTGCCCCGCGATGCGATCGAGACCAAGGTCACCGTAGAGACCGTGTGAGCGATGAGTAACGAGCCGCTGATCCTAAGAGAGCAGACCGGACGCGTCGTGCAGCTGACGCTCAACAACCCGGCCAAGCGCAATGCCATGACCTATGCCATGGTCGAAGCCTTGACAGCCGCCTTGCAGCAGATTGATGCCGATCCCGAGGTCCGCGCCGTGATCATTGCCGGTGCCGGCGAGAACTTTTCAGCAGGTGGCGACCTGAAGGAATTCGCTGCGGAACTCGAAATGCAGGCCTACCAGCATTGGCAGGCAGCCGATCCTTGGATCACCCTGTTCCGGCTGGTGCCAAACATGCGGGTGCCTGTCATCGCGGCCGTGCACGGCTATGCCCTGGCCGGCGGCTGCGGCCTGGTCGCCTTGTGTGACATGGCCCTGGCCGCCGACGATGCTACCCTGGGAACGACCGAGATTCGCATCGGGCTATTCCCCATGATCATCCTTCCGGCGTTGCGCCGGGTTGTGGGCGAGCGCCAGGCGCTGGAAATGGCCTTAAGCGGCAACATGTACAGCGCCGCAGAGGCATCGCGCATGGGCCTGCTTAACCGTGTGGTCCCCCACTCGGAGTTGCTGCCGGCGGCCCTCGAGTGGGCCACCCGCATCGCTGCAAAGGGCCCGGCAGCCGTATCCATGGGCAAACGCCTTTTCTACGCCACGGCGGACATGGGCTACGACGAGGCACTCGAATTCGCGCGCAACATCCGCGTCGCCTATATGCTGGCCGATGACGTGGCCGAAGGGGTAGATGCCTTTCTCAACAAACGCAGGCCAAAGTGGGAATAGGAGACCTGATATGCCAGATCGCTACTTTGACGAAATCGAACTGGGCCAGAAATGGGTGACAAAAGGTCGGACCATAACCGAGGCCGACGTCGTCAATTTTGCCTACTTGAGCGGAGATTGGCACTCGATTCACACCGACCAGGAATACGCCGCCCAGACCTCCTTTGGCCAACGCATAGCGCACGGCTTCCTGGTGTTTTCCATCGCCACGGGCATGGTGCCCGCCAACCGTGAGACGGTGTTGGCTCTGTATGGCCTGGACCGGGTGCGGTTCACGGCTCCGGTCTTTGTCGGCGATACCGTCCATCTGGAGATGGAGGCCATAGAAAAGAAAGAACGCGATGATGGCACCGGCGTCGTGGGGTTCGACTTTCGAATGGTCAACCAGCATGATAAACCGGTGCTTGTGTGCAACTACAAGCTCTGGATGAGCAAACGTCCGGCCACGGGCACCTAGCTGGTCGGGCCCAGACCTACATGCGTCAATGATGAAGGAGTATACAGCACATGACAACCAAACAGATCTGTGAACTGGCCTATGCACGTTCGGGGGACAAGGGCGACGTCTGCCAGGTGAATCTATTGGCTTTCGATGACGAGACCTATGCCGTTCTGGCCCGCGAAGTGACACCCGAGCGAGTCAAGGCCCACTTTGGTACGATGGTCAAAGGGGATGTGGAGATCTATCCCATGCCCAACGTGAATTCCCTGGAGATAGTGCTGCGCAATGCGCTGGGCGGGGGTGCTACCCGCACGCTGCTTTTCGATCAGACGGGCAAGTCTATGTCCACGGCCCTGCTGCGTATGCAAATACCCGTGCCTGAGGGCTAGACGCCCCTACCAACCGCCTGGGGGGTGCTGGGCCGCTTCGACCGTCATACGGCACCGCATCCGGCAGAACCAGGTGAAGGGAACAAATAGGACAACTGATGTTCAGCAAAGTATTGATCGCAAATCGAGGCGAGATCGCAGTCCGGATCCTGCGGGCCTGTCAGGAGTTGGGTGTAGAGACCGTGGCCGTCTACTCTGAAGCCGACCGTCATGCACTCCATGTGCGCAATGCCGGCGAAGCATATCCCATCGGGCCTGCGCCTGCTCGAGACAGCTACCTGCGTATCGATCGCATTCTGGATGCTGCCCGCGAGAGCGGCGCCGAGGCTATCCATCCGGGTTACGGTTTTCTCGCCGAGAATCCCGAGTTTGCTGCGGCGTGCGAAGAAGCGGGGATTGTTTTCATTGGCCCTTCGGCCAAGGCCATCGCCGCGATGGGGGACAAAGTCGTGGCCCGGCAACTGATGAAAGAGGCAGGCGTGCCGGTTATCCCCGGTACAGCGCGAGACCTG
>JASFOV010000115.1:0-10398 GCA_050116355.1 Anaerolineae bacterium | reverse complement strand
CCGTCCTGCTTGGCAGGCTCGCCCGAACCCGACTTCGAACGGGTCATATCTTACCACGAGGCGTGCCTTTCGCCAAATCGGTTTGGAGAAGGGGAAGGCCTTGTTAGCCGTCAACGGCTTGGCGCTGAAGCATGACCTGCCGGTAGAGGATTTCTAATCGTTGGGCGTGCTCGGACATATCCATGGGCGCTGGGATGTTTTGTCGCAGTTTGGCCAGCAAATCCGCATCGCCGGCCAGCCTGGCCAAGATACGGCGCAGGGCGGTTGCATCGCCTGGTGGGAAGTGCAGTCCATTGACGCCGTGTTGGACCTTCTCAGCCAGGGCGCCGTGTCCCGAGACGACCACGGGCAGACCTGCGGCCCTCGCTTCCTGGATCACGACCGGCGAGTTCTCGTACCAAACGGAGGGAACGACCATCACATCGCTGTCGGCCAGGACCTCTCCCACGTGTTCGTTGGCGATGGGGCCCTTCAGCTCGGCAGCGGGGTTGGGCAGGATCTGTCGTAGTTGTTGGGCGTATTGGGGAAAGACGTGCGGATTGCCCCAAATCTGCAATCGGGCAGTACCGGGTGGCAATCCGCGATAGGCTTCGGCTAGGATGTGGACACCCTTCTGCCAAGCCAGCGAGCCCAAGAAGGTGACTCGCAGCGGCCCGTCGGATGGGCGCCAGCGAAACTGGCGTATGCGGTGCAGCGGTAGGCCATTTTCGAGGAACAAGAAGCGATCCGGTGGAAATCCGGCCGCTATGTACTTGTCGATCAGGAAGCGCGAGGGGGATACAAAGTGGTTCGCTTGGCGCGCTGCCTTGTCTACTACGCGGTCGCGGTAGACAAACAGAGGGGCGAGCGCTGGACGCAGTGGCCCCACCAGCCGCGACGGGAAGCGGGCTGCCGCTGCACAGCGCACGCAGTTCATGCCAGCGGCCTTGCCCCGGCAGGGCTGCGCATCGGGCCAGATCAGTTGTGAATTGCTGCAGATGAACCAATAGTCGTGCAGCGTCAGTACCACGGGCAGACCCGCTTGCCGGGCCAGCGTGATCAGGCGCGCTGACAGGGCCATCACGTGCTGCACGTGAACCAGATCCGGTTGGAACTGGCTGAGAAGGCGGGTAAAGCTGTCCTCAATGTGGCGATTCAAGAAGGTCTCAAAGAATTGGCCCGCAACCGAAGCGCCCAGCCCGGTGGGGTTGTAGGATACCCGTCGTTTGAAGATGCCACCGTCCCGATCGTCCGTTTCGGCGAACAGCGGACCGCTGTCGTCGTCATGGCGGAAAAAGACGGCGATCTCATGTTGGGGATGGAGGGCTTGGGCTAGGTTGCGGGTGTAGACTTCGACCCCGCCCATGGCATAGGGCGGATACTTGTGCGAAACCAGCAGGATTCTCATGCTCCGGGTTCACCTTCAAATGTGTTTCGTACGCGCTGGTAGACGGCGTCCCATGTCCACTGAGCCATGGTCCGCTGCCGTCCCTGGGATCCCATCTGGGCTGCTTGCTGTGGATGATCTAGCAACCAACCAATGGCCTGTGCTAGGCTGCCTACATCGCCATAGGGCACCAGCAGGCCGGTCTCCTGCTCGTCGATTACGTCGGGGAGCCCACCCGCCCTGGCGCCGATTACCGGCTTGCCGTGCAGCCAGGCCTCCAGCAGCACAATGCCAAAGCTGTCGTCGCAACTGGGCAATACTAGCATGGTACTGGTGGCCAGTAAATCATGCTTTTCTGCGTCGGAGAGCTCGAGGTTCAGGAGACGGCCGCGCACCCGTGGGGACAGCGTTTGGTATTGGCGGTTGAAATCGGGTGTGGGTGCGCCTACCAGGGCAAAGGTCAACTCCGGACGTTCGGCCAGCAGAATCTGACAGGCATTGAGTAGATCGAGAGCCCCCTTGCCCTCGGTCTTGTGACCGATGAAGGTAACGACTGGTTCATCATCAGCCAGCGCGTACGTGCGGCGGAAGCGATCCCCGTCCGCCCCGGCGGCATCGCCGGGCGCGATCCCTGCGCCGCTGACGTGGATCCGCCCGGGAGGCAGGCCAGCATCCACCAGCAATCGACGCTCACTCTCCGTCAGAGCAATGATGACCTCCGCCTGACGGTATAGCCTGATCAGCCGCCTGGACAGGAAGTAGCGTTGTTGTCTGGACCGACCCTCCAGACCGGGGTGCAGGCAAGGCATCAGGATGAGTCTGGCCCCGGACCGGCTGGCGGCCACGGCTCCCAGGTACATCAAGCTGGGGTAGGCACTGGCGTACACGATGTCCGCTTTGACCGCTGCCCGCGCCGCACGCCACAGACCAGGCATGATCAGGCCTGGTGGGGCCGCGGTCAACCCAACTGGGTTCCAGGGCACTGCACCCAGGGCCCGGCTAACGGCACCATGCAAGGGGAGCACGTGGGCCGGAAATCGATGGACCGCTACGCCAGCCTCGATCTGAACACCAGGCGCCACCCTCTCGATGCCATGCCGCCAGAATCCTTCCATATCCAACACATTGGAGGTATAGATCTCCGGTTGGTGGCCCTCGGCCGCCAGTTGCTGTGCCATTTCCTGCACGAATCGCTCCGAACCGCCGCGTGCCGGCGGATAGCGGTGGATCAAGAACAAGACATGCATGCGGGATCTGTACTCCACCCACGTACGGGCCGTGTGACAGGTTCAGGCAGACGCATCATGGGGAGATCTCCAGGATGCGCCCGGTGGTGTCAAAGTATCCACACAGGCATCCTGTTGGCGCTGGATCTGAGATGCCCGTGCTGATGTAGGGCAAATAGATCTGGTGCGCATTTGGATCCACCTCGGGAAGGGGTTGGTCGAGCGGCAAGCTGGCCACGGCAGGGACGTCCGAGGCCGGATACCACGCTGGGCCAGCCATCTTGAGCGGCACCCACTCTTCACCTGTGGACAAGCGACTCACCCGCAAGTAGATGACCTGCAGGCTCATCTGGGCGCTATAGATCTGCCGCAGAACACTGGCTGAGCAGTTGCCCGTGGTATAGCAAGGATCGTATGGCACGCCGGCCGGGATCACATACTCTGGCGGAGCCAAGTCAGTCAAGTCTTTCATAACCGGCAGGAATTCGCTGCCGTTCGACTGATCAGCATCTTTCCAGGCCTCCCCCAGCGGAAAGACAGCCGAGAAAACCAGGTCGGTGGACAAGTCTGATACATTCTTGGACAGGCGGTAGGTTCCCGCTGATGGCCGGTCGGCATTGCGGAAGGGCGCTTCCTTGTCGGTGTAGGGGTCGCCCGGCATAGGGGGGAACTTGAGCAGGAACGAATCAGCCCCAGCCGGGATGTTCAAAGGGATCCGTCCGTGCCGATCGCCGTAGGTGCTTCGCAATTGGCTCATGAGATCGGTGAAGATGCCGACCGTGCCGACGCCGATATAGGATTGAAAGGTTGCCTCCTGCGTGCCCAGGACGCTGGCGCGCACGGACGGCTCGAACTCCATGGTGAACACGCCGGTAAGAATTCGATAGTCATGGCCCAGGATGTTCACCCGGCAACCACTGTTGGGTGGGATGGCGAGACCCTCGTCTGTCAGGGGCAGGGGCAGGTTCCCAGCAACCGGACTGTAGTGATCTTGCGGGTAGCGCAGCGGTAGGTAGCTGCCGCCGGAGGGGAGGCGGGTGTCCATGTGGGCCAGGTACATGCTGTAGATCTGGGAGGTGATATCGGCCCCGCTGGCGTCGTAGACCCGCAGCAGCGATTTGGGGACCATGGTGCCCATGTGGTCAAAATGCGGCGTTTGACCCAGGCAGCCGAATGAACTTAGCGGAGCGCCGTTGGACCAGGGGGGAATGGTCACGCGTGGGTACAATGTGGCCGTAACCGTAACAGAATTGCCATTCCGTACCCCTGATTTGTACACGACGATGCCGTCGCCGTCCCCGTAGGATAGAATCGTACCCTGGAGATACGAGTCGGGCACCTGCCCGATCAACTCCAGCACGCTGATGCCGCGCGGCTCCAGCCATTCGGGCATGGCTTGCGTATCCGCGCCGAGGGTTGCGGCTGGCAGATCTGCAATGGCGAGCAGGATCAGTGTGACGAGGAGAAAGAGCAAACGGCTTCGTCTTTTCGTTTCAATGGCAATTTTCATAGTGGTGCTTTACTCTCCGTAGGACGAGGTCTCGTCGGTGGGCGGCAGGTTCTCTTCCTGCAAAGAGCGAAGCTGTTCCCACATCTCGTCAAGGGCCTCAACGACGGCAGTATTGAAGCGATTCTGCTGCTCAACAATTGGGTTTATATACCACCGTAGCATACGGCGTATTGTCTTCTGTGCGAAAGCGCTGGCCTTGGCCCGAATTCCTTTTGGCCATCGTGGCCAGGCAATGGGTAGGTGCGGGTTGATCCGGGCGGCCGCGTGCACCCGGCTTTGGGCTGGCGTTCGCTCCAATCCGGATCCAAGGTAGTTCACCAGATGGTGGGTTGTCTCTAGTCCTGGATGGAGCCAGACATTGGGATGGCCTTCCTGCCTGGCGACCCATTCGTCCAGCTTTGATGCATCTCGAAGAGGGCGGACAAAGGCTGGATCGAGTTCATACTCGGCTTCGGCATAGCTCAGGAACCATTGGAGGAAGGAGTTTCTGTCTCGGCCAAAGAGATCTGGGAACCGGGCCTGCAGATCGCGACGGGTCAGATATACATAATAGGCTAGGTTCGAAATCTTGATCTTCTGCTCTTCTTTTAGCGGATCCTCGGCGACCGCAGCGTTCAGCCATCTGTAGAGACTCCCCTCGGTTGTTGTCGTCGCAGTACTCCCCCATTGCGCTTTCAAGGAGGGATGAGATGATAGGTAGAGCCTGATGGCAATTGCTGGGACCTCGACGCCATTGTCGAATTCTCGCCTCTTGACGAAAGGATTTGTAGAAGCACGGGGTTTGGCCGCAGCATCTATCAAGGGATCCAAGGGATCGAGTGTGTAGCCCAGAGCACGGAACAACTCAGGGTAGGGATCTTGACTGCGCATGATGGACAGCACATCGTCGGGCAAATCCTCTCGCCAGCTGCCCGGTCCTCCTTTGCGAAAGAACTTGCCCTGGGGGTCGTTCAGCAGCGAACGCAGCATTTCAATGTCGCACAGATCAACTGCTGCCTCAATTCGATCAGAAGATATGGGGTGAATCTTTGCGGTCAGATCACCGAATGTAGCAATGGGATCGCGCCACAGGTCCTCGTAGCGCACTATGTGCGATTTGCCTGAGTCCAGCCATGCACGCATGCACTGCAGTTCGTCATGGAAATGGTGTTTTACATAATGAACTGTACCCTCACCCATCTGCTGGCCATCATTGAGAACTGACTGGAGGCCGCGCATATTGGCGGATAGAACATGAGACTTGGTGCGAAGCATATACCATAGCGATACCAAAAGATCGCCGGGATGCCGGATAGGGGTGACAAAGATAGCACCATGTGCCTCAGCCCATGCTAGGAGATCTGGAGTGGGTCGATAGTGCTGTAGGACGATCCAGCTGGGTCCAGCCTCGTCGGCGCTGTTGGCATTGAAGGGAAACGGCAGGCGGATGCGAGCCAGATCGTAGACCGTGAGAAGCAGGTGGGTCAGCCACGTGTTGCCAGTCTTGGGCGCGCTCGTGACAAATATCTTCACATTCTTCCTCCGCTACTTGATCGCAGACTCGTATGCAGCTCTGAAGCGCTGGGCAGCGATCTCCCAGGTGTAGTTGGAACAGACTTTTTCCCGTCCTCGTTGTCCCAACTGTTCGCGCAGACGTCCATCTTGGAGCAGTCTGATGAGGGCGTTGGCCAGCTCGGGCGCGTCCTGGTAGGGTACCAGCAGACCATCTTGATCCTCTGTGATCACGGTGGGAATGGCGCCGCTGCGACAGCCGATCACGGGCTTGCCGGCCGACCAGGCTTCGAGAAAGGTGATGCCAAACGACTCAAAGCCAGAGGCTGAGACAAAGATGTCGCAGGCGGCATAGATCCTCGCCTTCTCCTCTTCGTCAAAGTTGGGCAGGATGCGGATGCGATCTCGTTCCTCGACGGTGAACTCGGCCAGTAGCGCGTCGAGCTTCTCCGAGTATGGCGTCCGGCCCCCGGCCACCAGCAAGCGGGCTTCTGGAATCGTTCTCCAAACCTGGCGCATGGCCTGGTAGAGCGTCTCGATCCCCTTGTGGGCCGCCTGCTGGCCAACGTAGGCAACCACCGGTTCATCGGCCCAGCCCAGTTCATGGCGCAAACTCGCACCATCGGCCGTGGCAAATGGTCCGGGATCGACCCCCGGTGAGGCGATGCGCACCCGGTCCGGGGCCATGCCCTTGGCTATGACGTGGTCCCGCTCGAACGCCGTGTTGGCCAGATAGATGTCACAAGCGGCAATGGCTTTGTAGATCACACGGCGGTCGTAGCTCCACCGGTCATCGGGATGCAATGCCCCATGTAGGACCAAGGGCAGCCGATTGAACCGCCGGCCGATGACTGCATAGTACATATGCAGGTAAGGAAACGAGGTGGCCGACACGACGTCCGCGTGGGCGCTGGCCACAGCTTTGAGGAATGGCCACGAGATGGGACCATGATAGATCGAGCGTAGGACGTCGTTCAACGGCCATTCGTTCAGGTAGGCGCGGATCTGTAGCCTGCGGATGCGAGGTGGGATGCGGTTGTTGACGGCGAAGCGGTGGATCTGGACGCCATTCAGCTGTTCGTTTTCTGTATGCGGGATAGCAGGTTGGCCCGGATCCACAAAGAAGCCGGTGTTGTAGCCATGGGTGGTGTACACAGTGACGCGATCCTGATAGGTGTTGACCAATTGCTCCGAAATTTGTTGGAACAGAATCTCAGACCCGCCGCGGGCCGGGTAATAGCAATGTACCAAGTGCAGTACGTCCATGACCTATCTACTATCTCCAGAGGTTCTGTCTGACTGCTGACTGATGCCCGAGCCTACAGGTGAAATCTGCGAAGGGCGCTATCCAGTTCTTCTACGGTACCGATGTCCATATACTGTCCGTCGGTGAAATGGAGCGCAAAGACATTCAATTCCTGGCGTAGGGCCTCGAGGAACACTTGGGCGAGAACCACTTCCTGTTGGTTCGTGGCGAGGTCCTGCAGGTAGTCGTGCATCAGTTCGGTGAAGCGGGACCCCCAGCAGCAGATGCCCCAGGTATTGCGCAAGTGGGTCTCTTGCGGTTTGTCGATGACGGAAAGCACGCGACCGCCGGCATCCGTATCCACCGGGCTGAACTTCCAGGGTGTGTCGGTGTCGAAGGTCCCGAGGGTAAGATCAGCCTGTTGGGCCTGATGGTAGTCCACCAAGCGCACAAAGGCGTCTTTGGGCTCGACAATGGTGTCTGGCATACCAAAGAGCACCGTCTCGCCTTTCAACCAGGGGTAAGCCAGATCCAGGGCAAACGGCATGCCATGCAGGACTTCTTGATACAGATAGGCGACGTTGGTGCCAAAGCGGCGTCCGGCTCCATAGTAGCTCATGATGTCGTGCTTGCCTTCGCCCAGGATGATAAAGATCCGCTCCGCCCCGGCGGCCATCAACTCCTCGACAAGATACTGGCTAATGACCTTGGGCCGGCGTTCCGGCTGCCCACCGATGGCATAGTCCTGGTAGCCCACAGGAAAGAGCTCTTTGGGGCAGGGGAACGGCGCCAAGCGGCTACCTTTGCCAGCAGCCGGGATCAGTCCCACGATATTGCTCATGTCGGCTCCTCGAAGTGATATCTGAACGGAATGTCGCTATTGAAAAGATCGCCAAATAGCTCTTGCAGTCCCAGGGCCTGAACGAGGTGCGCTTGGGCATCCCGGAATTCGGTGTCCTTCAAGTGGGTGTCGAAGCTGAGGGCCCGAACTGTCTCAAAGATCGCCCGGTCGGTGCGCTGGCGCTTGGCCTGGATGAGCGCCCGCTGTTCATAAATGGCCGGCAGTCTCGCAATCACGTCATTGGCGGCGGCGAGATGGGCCTGGCTGGTCAGGAACTGGGGATGCTCTAGCGTTCTCTTGGCGCCCAGCCCAAAGATGGGTAGAGGTTGACCGGAGCGCCGGGCTAGTTCGGCACGGATCTTGTCGATCAGTTGGCCCACTCCCTTGGAGCGTAGGGTCTGCCAAGCCTCTTTGAGGTAGTAGCGGCCATCGTAGACGGGACCCGGTGAGGGGGGCGGATCCACGGCCTTGAGTCGGAATCTGCTCTTTTCCATGTCAACCCCGGCCATCTCGGCCAGCAGATAGGACCGCTTGAGCTGAAGCCACAAGGCAGCGGGCAGTACGCGGTCCAGGTACTGCTGCTCGTAGTTCTTGATGATGGTGAATAGGGCATTGCGCTCGTACAGATAGGTGATTCGCGCGGGTGGCTGCTGCGATAGGGTGCCAAAGTGAACGTGGTTGCACAAAGATCCGGGAGCATAGACAACTTTGTAGCCCAGGATCCACAGCCTCCAGCCCAGGTCGATGTCATCAAAATAGATCGAAAAGTTCTCATCGAAGGCGCCAACGTCTAGAAAGGTCTGGCGCTCGATGAGCATGGCGCCACTGCACGGGGCGAGGATGTAGCGCAGGTCATCGTAGGCCGTCAGGTCTGGATCATGGTAGCCATTGGCGCGTCCCTGGCCGGTGAATCGCATGATGGTGCCGCCAAAATCCATCAAATTGCCATCCCAGTTTAGGATCTTGGAACTGGAGCAAACGACCCCCGGCTCATCGTCCAACGCCTCCACCAGCCCGGTCAGCCAGTGTGGTCGCACTTTCATGTCCGAGTTCAAGAAAGCGACGTACTCACTGCCAACTTGCTCGGTTGCGCGATTCAGGGTAATGCTAATCCCATAGTTCTTGTCAAACTGCATGATGCGGACTTGTGGGAAATGTTCTCGCACGTAATCCACCGAACCATCTGTTGAAGCATTGTCGGCCAGAACGAGTTCGACCCGGTCGGACGGGTAGTCTAGTTGGCTGAGCGAGGCGAAACAATCCTGCATGTATCGCAAGCCATTGTAGTTGAGCACAATCACACTAATGGTAGGATACTCCATCCTGCCCCCTGCTGGTTCAATTCCCCTCTGGTGTTTCTCGAACGTCTGTTGATCCATTGTCTATCGCCCTTGGTGAGAAGTGGAGAGTCTCCAATAGAGATAGCGCCAGATCTCCCGCGCCAGTTCCCTAGCGCCTTGCTCGCGTAGGACGCGTGCCGCTTTGTCTACCAGCACGGACAAGTCTGTGGCTGGCTCTGGCTCTGGATCAGTTTCAGCCAATTCTTCCAGATCCGAAAGTGTATCTGGTTGGAAGAGGTCCAAATGCTGGTAGTGCTGATGAACCAGACTCCGGGAAAGAATGGGATACGGGCCGTGCATGGCGGGTCTTGGAATCTTGTCCACCAGCGCAAATACCGCATCATCGCGGAACCCCGCATACCGACTCCGGCGTGTTCTGCGCCGGTCCGCGAGCAATCTTGGCCATGACACCAGCCACTGGCCCCAGCTCGTCCGGTAGGTGTGGGCGATCTTTTCTTGCCCGTGCTGGCGGGCCCACAGCATATGTCTCAGGCTCTCCCGGGCATAGATCCACGTCAGCCGTATAGCCCGCCCAATATTCAGGTTCTTCCAAATGAAGCGCAGCCGGTTGCGAGCGATCAATCCTGTCTTGAAAGTGGTCGCCAATGTCTGCATGGTGGCGTTGAAGCGGTGGTAGACCACGGCGCGGGGCGCGGCCACGATTTGGTAGCCCCGTAGCTGTGCTCGATACGACCAGTCCATATCCTCGAAGTAAAAGGCATACTGCTCGTCCAGCGGACCGATCTCCTCGATCACGGATCGGCGCAGTAATACGGCTCCGAAACAAGCCGAAAAGACCTGATGTGTGTTATCAAACTGTCCCACATCCAGGTAGCCGACCATGTTGTCACACGAAAGGCCGCTAGGATAGAGCGAGTTGCCGATGGAGTTGATGAATTGGCGAAGGTAGAAGAGCTTCATTTTCGGGACGACGGCGGCAAACTGTTCAGAGCGGGCCATGACGGTCATGCATTCCGCGATACAATCCGGTTCCAGTTCTGTGTCATCGTTGAGCAACAGGTAGAACTCGCCGCGCGCTGCGGCTATTCCCCGGTTGTTGGCGGCGTCAAAGCCCAGGGGCGCCCCGGTGGAAAGGATCCGAACCTGAGGGTAGTTCGCCCGGGTGAAAGCCACCGAGTCGTCGGTTGTCTGATTGTCGACAAGGAGGAGTTCCAGATTGGGGTAGTTCTGCGCCATGAGCGAGGGCAGACAGGTTTCCAGGTGGGAGCGGGCGTTCCGGCCAGCCAATACGATGATGGTGATCAGGGGAGTTCGTCCCAACGGAGCAGTCTGGGCCGGCGATGGGGTGGGTGGCGGAGGCAGCGGTTGCGAGGGGCACAGCAAGCCCATGCGGGCCAGCACCTTGGTTGTGGAGTGG
>JASFOV010000114.1:0-10400 GCA_050116355.1 Anaerolineae bacterium | reverse complement strand
CAGCGGTCGGCACAGTCTGTATGTCGCGCTGCTCGCCCTCACTGACCACCACCCGCAGCCTGAACGCATCACCCGCGTCGGGCTTGCCCAACTCAACGTAGGGCACCGCCACCTCCAGGGTACTGCCCGAGACGCCTACGGGCAAGCCGGTCGCGACCTCTTGATACCCACCATCCTCGCTTACAACGTGGAGGGTAGCCATGCTGCTGTCGCCAGCGATCGTAGCCTCCACCAACGCCTGGGCGCTAAAGCCCAGCAAGGTCTCCTCGCCGCCAATGCGACTGAAGGGGATTTCGGGGCCTCCGCCAGGGCGAGTCAGGTAAAAGCCGATGCGGATCTCGTCGCCTACGTCTACCCAGGGGCGCCGGGCGTCCAGGCGCAGATACAGGTTGTCCGTGTCAAAGCCGTACCATAATTGGCTGACGATCTGGGAGGGCGTAGCTTGTGCGCCTCCCTCTTCAACATAGTAACCCGCACCCTGCCATTCGCCCTCGGCGGCCACACCATCGATCTCGGGCTTGATCAGGGCCGTGGCGCCGGCCTCCGGCGGTTGTGTTTCTTGGGGGATCACCGGCACTTTTAGAAAGGTGGGCACCGGCTCGCCCACGATCTCGTAAACCCGCTGCAATGTGCGCCGGAACTGTTCATCAAAGGAGCCATCGTCGCCGCTGTTCTGATCAGACCCGTACCACCAGAACCAGTCGCTGCCCTCTGCAGCGTAGATGGCATCCATCACCGCGGCCAGTGTCCCTCCATCCCACGTATGCTTCTTGCGCTCCACAAAGCCGCGCACCTGGCCCAAGTAATCCCAGGCACGGTTCTCCTCGTCTTCCCCGATCCAGGTCAAGTAGTCAGGACTGACCCAACTACCAGGCCACAGGTTATCCAACTCCTGTTGTTCAGGAAACTGCTCCACATAGCCGGTGGGCGTGATCGTTTGCAAGGTGCCTTTGGCCTGTTCCTCTTCGAGCAGCCGGTACATGGCGTTGAGGAACTCCTTGCCATCATTATCATAGTGCTCCCAAGCGTTTTCACCATCGAGGATGATGCTGACCAGGTTGGGCCCGGTCGCTCCTTGTTGGGCCATTCGATCGCGGATGGCCAGGAGGCGGTCCACAAGGTCCTGGGCTGCCACGACGCCGGGCGTACCGCTGTAGGTGAAACCAACCTTGTCACTGATCACCTTGTCGCGGAAGACAATGTACATGGCATTGTCCCGGCTGCTGACGATATAGGGCCGGTAGAGTGTGTCAGCCTCCTGCACCGTCTCCTGGGCGTTTCGGCCAAATCCCGTACTTCCCTGGCTGCGAGCCAACACCTCTTCGTCCGAGGCCATCCAGATGATGCCCTCACGGGCGATCATGCCTACAATCTCCTGGGCCACGGCTCCCTCGGCGGGCCACATACCGCGCGGCGACTGCCCAAAGAGTTCGGTATAGTACTCGATGCCCATCTGGATCTGAGCCACCGCATCAAAACCGTAGGTATAGCGGGGCGGCAGCTCGATATCAGGCACGGCTACACTGGCCAGATTGCTGTCCAACAATAGGGGGAGGATGGGATGGAAGAAGGGCGTGGTGGTTACCTCGATGCGCCCTTCATCCTGCAGACGCTTGTGGAGCGGGATCACTTCAGCGACGAGGCGGGCATGGGCATCCAGAACGATGCTCTTGTCCTCCTCACCAAAGTCACGGCCCTTGTCCACCAACGACTTTAACGGCTCCTCATCCAGCCAGTCGGGATCGGTCCAGCCCAAATTGAAGAGGATCTGCAGATCGCGCCAGGTCCCGGCGTCCCAGCTCTCCCAGTTGGCCCGGTCGCCGGCAATCTCCTGGTAGCGGGGAAAGCGAGCGATGATCTTGGGGTTGATGTCAAAAAAGCGCGCCTGGATAAAGGCTTTCTGCTGGTCAGTCAATTGATCGGCCGGGACTTGGGTGTAAACCTCGTACGTGTCTTGCGCCCCCGCTTCCAGATCCTGCAACTGGCGCAGCAGGGAGGGCGTCAAGTTGAAGGTCGCCTGGATACCGGGATAGTCCTGCAGAATAGCGGCCATGTCCACGTAATCCTTGGCCGCGTGGAGACGCACCCAGGGTTTTTGGTACAGGCCAGTTTCGGGGTCCTTGAAGTAGACCGGTTGGTGCTGGTGCCAGATCAGAGCCAGGTACAGGGGTTCCCCCTCCACCTCCGGCTCCGGGGCGGTGGCTTCGGCCGTTGGCTCCGGACCGCTAAGGGTGGCCGTTGCGCGGGGCTCGGCCGTGGGCGTTGGCGCCTCCGCGCCACAGGCAGCCAGCAGCAAACCCAGGATCAGCAACAGATTCCACAAACCAACGTAACGTCTCATTCTTTCACTCCTTTGGATACCTCACCGGGCAATGGATTCGGCCAGCCGGAAGCGCTCCGGGAGCAGCTTGGCATGGTACCGGTTCTCCTCGGCAAAGATGCGAGCAACCGGGCAAAAGTCTGCAGCTGTCGCTTGCCGAATGGTATGACTATGTCTGCCTTGCCCACAACCGGACCTGTCGATCTAGCGGCTCCGTTGATAGATTTCGACACCTGCTGTCCGGGTGCCGATCCACCAACGACCATGGGCATCGGCGGTCATAGCCAGTGGCTCCGCCTCCGAATAGCCCGAATTCCGGCTACTATATACCTTCCACTGCTCGCCGTCAAACTCGGCCAACAACCCACCAACCTCGGCCGGCGCACCGGTTCCTACCCAAAGCACACCCGGCTGAACCTCCCCGAGCGCAGTGACGGTATTGAAGGGGAGCTCGGAGTTGCCAGTGGTATAGAACTGCCAGGCGCGGCCATCCCACAGGCCAAGCCCATCGCCCAATGTGCCGGCCCAAAGCCTGCCTTGGGAGTCGATCTGTAGCGCACGCACCCCTTCCCGAAAGCTGTCCGTATAGCTCAGCCACTCGCCAGTCGCAGGATCGAACCGACTGAGACCTGCGCTGGTGCCAAACCAGATCCGGTCACCCGCCGGTCGTTGTTCAATCGCCAGTGAGAGAACCCAATCATCGACCAAGTCCGAATTGCGGGTTGTGAACGGTATCCACCGCTGGCCGTCAAAAACGGCAGCGCCTGATGTGGTACCAACCCACAGGCGGCCATCGCTGCCCGTAGCCAGAGCATAGACTTCGCCCGCCGGCAAACCCAAGTCCGGGAGATCGTAGGTCTGCCAGGTCCGGCCGTCGTAGCGTCCCAGCCCGGCCTGGGTGCCAAACCAGATGCGGTCCTGCCCATCAACGGTGACAGCGCGCACACGGTTGCCAGGCAGATCCGAGTTTTCGGTTGTAAAGACCAACCATCGGTCAGGCAGATCGGTGGTTTCCGGCGGCGACCAAATCGCGGCCCCGCGCTCGGTGCCCAGGAGCATGCTCCCCTCAGGCTCTCGATCCGGCGCAGCAGCCAAGCTATAGACGGTGCTGCTGGGAAGCTGCGAGTTACCGGTGGTAAGATCGGACCAGCCCAGCCGTCCCAATGTGAGTTGCAGGGTAGCCACGCTATAGATTACGGTGACCAGGCCAGCCAACGCCCCCACGATGATCCAGAACGCCAATGGAGGGCGGGGGAACATCACCCGGAACCAGGCCACAGCAATGTCGTACCGCCGCACCAGGTGATAGAGGTTCCTGACCGTTGACGAGGCTGAGAGACAGAGCGCCGGCGTCAGTATGAGCGTGTATTGGGGCCACTTGGTGGGCCACAGCAGCAGCAGGATCACACTGGTGACGATCCAGACCACCACCCAGCGACGCTGGTGCCACTCCCAGTAGAGGCCGGGCAGGGCCAACACAAAGATCAGGCCATCGAGGCCCGGGTAAAAGAACACCTCCGGGTGCCAGACGATCGGCTCCGCCCGGGAGATCCAATACAACGGCCTGTGCCAACTGTACGCCACCAACTCGACCTCTGAGCCTGTAGAGTAGCGCAGGTGGAAGAAGAGGCTGTCGAAGAGCCGCGAGAACGGTTCGCGCCACAGGGTGGGGTTCAACAGCCAAAACGTGGCGACGGCGACCGCGCCATAGAGCAGCAAGTCAGGCCAGCGAATACGTTTTTCCCAGACTGCCACGTACAGGATTACGAGCACGATAGGCAGGTATGTGAACTTGCCGGCCGCCGTCACGCCCAAAGCCAGGGCGGATAACCAGAACCAGCGATCTCGCCTTCCTGTCGAGCGCACCAGGGCCAACACAGCAGCGAGCGAGGCCAGATGGGGCAGGGCTTCCAGGTACACCTGCGCCGTGTACTTGACAGCTAGGGTGTGTATGGCGAGCAAGCCCCCTGCCAGCGGATCGAACAAGGCCAACAATAGGGCGGTCAGCACGCCAAAGATGACGGACACAAAGCGCGAGGCATAGACCGCCACCATCCAGTCGGCATCCTGGCCCACACCCAACAGGGCGAAGGCATACAGAAGCTTGCCCAAGGCAGGATGTTCCCGATTCTCGGCATAGTCGACGATACCCGCCAGATCGCCCTCGGCCAGCGCCCGGGCGTAGGCCTCGGCCGCCCGGAGGTAGACCGGTTCGTCATAGTCCAGGGGGAGTCGCAGCGCTGCCCAAGAGCGCAACAACAGAGCGAGCAGTACAATCGCGACCAGGACTAGGAGCCGGGTTTGGCGGCGTGAGTGGACAGAGGGCATACGACCTCACCCTATTCAGAGGCGGACCGGCGCCGTTCCCGGATCAATGCCTGATAGGTTGCCAGCAAATCCCGGTCTTGGCTGTCGCCCCAGATCATGGGTACGCGGTTGATGTGCATGCCCCGGCCCTCGTGGATGCTGGTTGCCTGGTTCAGTCCCACCTCGGTGCCATAGTAAACAATGGGCGGGCCGGGCAGGCGCATTTGGGTGGCAACAGCGCGACGTAGCGCGGCCTTATCCCCCCGGGCCAGGAACAGAAACCGGTCCATGTCGTGGTTGTCGATGAAGGTGGGCATCACGAAATCTGGGGGGAAGAAGCGGAAATGGCGCTCCAGCGCCCGCGCCATATGCTCTTCCGTCCAGCTACCCAGGGCATAGGTGCGGCGCAGGGCATCGGCCGCGAAAAAGTTGAGACAGCCATCCAGACGACCATAGTAGCTGCGCGTCACGTCGGAAGCATCAACGACCTCGCCAAAGCAGAAGCAGTCGGGCTTTTCCGCCTTGCACGCCGTCCAAAAATCGGTCCAAAAGTCGGGACCCGGCCCATTGGCATGATCCAGGCGGTAACCGTCGACGTCAAACTCACGCAACCAGAAACGGGCGGCTTCGATCAGCCAGTCGCGCGCCTCAGGGTTCGCGACGTTAACCTCAGGCATGGTAGCCACGCCAAAGTAGGTCCGGTAGCCGAGCTCCGAGTCGTCAAAGGTAAAGTAGTCACGGTAGCGGCTGGCCGGGTCGCGCTTGGCCTCCAAAAACAGGGGATGTTGGTGGGATACGTGGTTGCAGACGAAATCGAGCAACACCCGGATACCCCGCTGGTGGGCCTCGGTCACGACGGTACGCAACGCCTCATCGCCGCCCAGGCGCGGTTCGATGCTGGACAGATCCGTGGCATCGTACCCGTGGTGGGTCGGACTGGGAAAGATGGGGCTGAGCCACAGGCAGGTCGCGCCCAAATCGGCCACATAGTCCATTTTCTCGGCCAAGCCCCACAGGGTACCGCCACAGAAGCCCAGCAGATCCCCGGTCTGGAGCCAGTCCCGGCCCTGCCCGGGATAGAAGCGATCGACAAAGACGTGATAGATGACCGACCGGCGCGCCCAGCCAGGCGGCGACAACCGGTCGACGCTATAGGCAAAGGTATGAGCCCGTCGTTCGGCTGTCTCACCCAGCGGCAGGGCGCCAGTCAAGTCAGGCAAAGGTTGGGCCCGGAAAAAGGCGCGGGCGGCCTGCTCGCGGATAACGTACGTCTCGGGCCAGTCGGCAAAGATTTCGGGGCCGGCGCCGCTCCAGGCGCCAATCTGGTAGCGGACCATGGTGCCCTCGGGTTGGGCGGGCAGGGTGCCCTGCCAGATATCCAGATAGCCCCACATCAGAGTATCCCAATCCACGCCGCTTCGCTCCAGCATCAACACCTGCCCCCGGCCGGCTACGCCGCGCGCGCCCACCGGCTGGCTGCCGTCCAGGGTATAGTAGCAGGCCACGTGGTCGGCATCCAGGCCGGGGCCGACACGCACGGTGAGTGCCACCGGCTGGCCCGGTTCGGGATCCGGGGGCTCCAGCTCATGGGCATGTTGTAGCCCGCGTCGAGCCGCCCGGTGGTGGATCAGTTTCAGCTCGTCAGTGGCCAGGGTACCAAAGGTGAACTCTTCCATGACTTACTCTAACTCCGGTCTATGTGGCTTCGCGCCCTGCGGACCTTGGCTGCAGGAAGTGTTATGTGACAAGAAGCCCAATCTCCTACCCGCGGGTCACAGGTGCGGGATAGAAATCGAGCTTCTGCCGGAAACGCTTGGACTCACCAGACAGGCCCTTTGATCCCCGCACAGCCCTCCGCTGTTCAGGCTGGTCGCCCGTTCCTAGCTCGTTTGGAGAATCCTCAGGGTTCGGAACGCTAGCCCTTCACCCCGCCGACGGTCAAGCCCGCCTCCAGGTAGCGCTGCAGCCAGAGGAAGACCAGGATCACGGGAATGATAACGATGACCGCCCCGGAGGCGAATTGACCCCAGGGCACGCTGGTCTCGTTGGCCATCTGGAACATGCCGACCATCACCGTTTTCTTGACGTCGGGCGCCGGGATGATGATGTTGGCCAGGAAGAACTCGCCCCAACCGGCCATAAAGCCAAACAGGGCGGTGACGGCCAGAGCCGGCCGGGCCAGCGGCAGGGCGATATAGACAAAGGACTGAATGGGTCCCGCGCCGTCGATCATGCCCGACTCTTCCAGATCGATGGGAATCGTGTCAAAATAGCCCTTTAGATTCCAGATAACAAAGACCAGGGTGCCAGCCATATAGGCCGCGATCAGGCCCCAACGGCTGCCAAAGAGGCCCAAGGCGGTCAGGATCTGGGCGATGGCTACCAGGGCCAAGATGCCGGGAAAGGCCTGGATGGCCAGAAAGACGATGAGCCCCGCCTCGCGCCCCCAGAATTTGAATCGGGAGAAGGCAAAAGCCGCCGAGGTACCCAGCAGGAGCGCGGCGATGGCGGTCAAGCCGGCAATCACGAGGCTGTTCCACATCCAGGTCAGGAACGGTTTCTCGGTGAGCAAGGTCTGGTAGTTCTCCCAGGTCCACTCGGTGGGCACGAACATGCCAGCCAGGTTGAGGGTATAAAGGCGATCCCCCGCTCGCCCGGAAGCCAGCATACCAAACCACACCGGATACAGGGCGAAGAGGGTAGCCGCTACCAGAATGACATACATCAAGATCTTGGCGCCAGGTCTCGGTGGTCGGATCATTCGTAGGCTCCTCCCGTGATTCGCGTGACGCGCAGGCTATACAGGGTGGCCGCAAAGAGCGCGATAAACAGGATCACGGCGAACGCGCCCATGCGACCATAGGCCTGGGTCTGGAAAATCTGCTTGTAGGCGTGGACCATGACAAATTCGGTGGCGCCGACCGCGCCCGCCCCTTTGACCGGTCCACCCCGGGTGACGCCCCACACCACGGCATCGACCTTGTAGGTGGTCAACGTGCTCAAGACGACAGCGGGCAGGACAGCCGGTCGCAGCAAGGGCAGCGTGATACCGGTCAATTGGCGCCACCAACTGGCCCCGTCGACCTCGGCCGCCTCATAGATATCCAGCGGGATGGACTGTAGCCCTCCGAGGATGACGACCATAAAGAAGGGATAAGTGTACCATAGGTTGACCAGAACGACGATGGCAAAGGCCCAGACGTCCTCATTCAGGTAGGCCGGGCCCTCGATGTTGATGAGGGCTAGGAGTTGGTTGATGGTCCCCTGCTGCCGGAAAAAGAACTGCCAGATCAAGGACATCATAATGGCCACGGTCGAAGCGGCCCAGGGAACGATGAGGGCCACCCGGAAAAAGGTCCGACCAGGTAGATATTGGTTATTCAGGATGAGGGCCATGGTCAGCCCAAGGACAAAAAAGAGGGGGATGCAGATGGCGACGTAGAGGAGGGTGCGGACGTTGACCATGATAAAGTCGCCGGACGCCGTCAGGGTACTGAGCGCCTCGGGCAGCTTGAGCAGCCAGGCGACGAGACCGGCGACGATCAACCCGACCAGCCAGACCACGATGGACGGCACCGGCCGGCTGATCAGCCGGCCCATACGCCGGTTGACGACGGCGGCGGCGATCAAGGGCACGACCACACCAACCACCCGCAACAGGGCCAGCACCGAGTCTGCACTGAACAAGCCCCCGAGCAGATCGCCATAGTTCTTGAGGAGCGGGTCATTGAAGGTAAAGGGCTCGGCCAGGCCCCGCTGCTCCTGGCTGAGCCAACAGGTGGGCTCCACGATGCGCCAGATGGTGACCGAACAATCGGGGTTGGGACGAAACCGACCGCGGTTGGTGAGGGAGATGAAACCATTGTAGATGAAGGGGTAGACACTAAAGACGAGAATAGCCAGGAGTGTGGGCACGACAAAGGCCAGAAGCATCAAGGTCTTGCGCCGTCCAGTCCAGCCGATCATACTCTCTCTCCTTCCCTCTTCAAGAAGAAAGCGGGGAGAGGCTTGCGTTGCCCCTCCCCGCTCTGTCCGCGACTACTGCATATCCGCGATAGCCTGCTCGATAGCAGCCTGAGCAGCCTGCATCGCCTCCTCAGGCGTCTGCGCTCCCGTCCACACCGCCGTGGTCGCATTGCCCACAGGCGCCCACTGCGCGCTGGCAAACGGCGTGTTGGCCATCGGCACCCCAAGGTTCAGTGATGCCCCAAAGCCCCGCAGCGTCGGTAACGCCTGCACGTCCGGATCCATCATCGCCCCCGTCGGCGCCGGAATCGTCTTGTTGGCCACCGCCAACTGCGCCTGCACCTCAGCGCTGGTAAAGTACTTCATGATGTCCAGCGCCACCGCCTCGTTGCCCCGGTCCACCGCATTCTGGCTCAGCAACATCGTCTTGATGCCCACGAACGGCTTGCCCATGGGGACGATCCCATAGTCGATGCCCGCCGCCTCCAAGTCCGCGATCGCCCACGGCCCCGTCCACCACGCACCCGCATCACCCTCGGTGATCATCGTCTGGCAGATCTCGTGGCTCGTCTCCGCCGGCGCTACCGCGCTGAACTCCACCAGCCACTCCGCCGCCGCGATCGCCTCCGGGGTGTCCATGTAGGCGTTGCCCTGGTCATCCACATACTCCGGCACCCCAAACCCAAAGTAGATCGGCGCCGCATGATACGCATCCCCATCCACGTTGCCCAACGCCTGGTTGCACACCAGATACTTGCCCGTGTCCTCGTAGAACGCTGTGGCCTTGGCCAACAGATCCTCAAAGTCCATCGGATCCGTCGGCAGATACTCCTCGCTCACCAACTCCTTGTTGTAGACAATGGCGATCCCCTCTTGGCTCTCCGGCAGACCCCAGATCTGGTCCCGCCACAACACACCCCGCACCGCGGCCGGTTCGTAGGTCGTGTTCAGGAAGGTCAAGTCGACGCCATAATCCCCCAACGGCACAATGTTCCCCGCCAACGCCTGCTGCCCAATCTGGTCGTTCGCCCAGGCGACGATGTCCGGCCCTTCCCCCGCCGGAATCGCCACGCTCAACGCATTCGACGTATCCTCCGGCTTTGAAATGTCGATGGTCACATTCGAATGCAGCTCGGTGTAACCATTCAACGCCTCCTCGATCGTGGTCAGATAGTCACCACTCCACTGGTGCCAGATCGAGATCGTCACCGGCTCCTCAGATGGAGGCTCCGGCTCTTCCGTCGGTTGGGCCTCCGCCTCGGCGCTGGTTGGCTCAGGTTGGGGGGCTTCCGTCGGCTCTTCGGTCGCACCGCAGGCGGTGAGCAACATGCCCAACACCACCAGCACGGCGATCAATACAAACCATGACTTTTTCATTTCTCTCCTCCATATGCCAGGATTTCTCTACTTCTCGAATCTCCTCTTCGCCACAACAACGTGCTCATAGTCCACAATGGTCGCCTTGAAGTTTCGCATCACCTCCTCTATACTGCCAAAGGCCCTTGTGATGAGTTGCCAGAATCGGCTTTGTCATGTCGAGTGCAATGCGGTCCAAGGACCTACTCGTATGGGGAAATGGATTCGCAGATATGCCACTCCTGCAAGTCTGGTATTCATTCGTGGTGTGCGCCACACTGTATATGTTTTAGGACATGTGAACTGCGGACATTATACCACATTTCTACATCCTGGCAATTCTCTTGGCGGATGGTGGCATTGACACGAGAACAGACATGAATCCCGAATGCCAGAACCTATTGCCCGGCCATTGGCGCCACCGAAACAGTCGACCCTCACAGACCAACCA
>JASFOV010000113.1:0-10431 GCA_050116355.1 Anaerolineae bacterium | reverse complement strand
TCAGGTGATAGACGCGGCGGGGCGGGCCCTGTGTCTGCTCTTCATCCCACGAGGAGATGACCCAACCTTCGCTTTCCATATCGCGTAGGGCGCGATAGATGGCACTCGGATCGATGTCGGTCAACCCAAATTCACGCAGTTGCTCGATGAGTGTATAGCCATGGGCCGGCCCCTGGTGCAGGATCAGGAGCAAGGTAGGCTCTAGGAACCGGACGGCACGGCGGGAATACCCTCTGCGCCGCCACCGCCGCCTTCGCCCCCGCCCCGGCATGCATCTCCTCCTTTGACCGGATCATGTCTCAGCCCCCACCGGGCTGGGACCATTCCACCACAGTGTTCTCCTGGCCTCAGTATAGCACACTATATGTATTTTGTCAATAGACAATTTTCATACATATGCAGTTCGCATGTGTATTAGGCACCCGGCTATCTTGACAGAGCATGTACTCTATGCTATCATATATATGCAGATTGCACATAGAAAGGACGGAGACCCATGGCCCACCACCAGAGTCGCCACGGCCGGGGAGCCCATGACGATGCCAGCCCGCGGCGCATCCAACGTTTTCTCGAACCGTGCTTGCTGCTGTTGCTTCATTGCACCGAAGGCCACGGCTACGAAGTGATCGAAGGACTGGCCCCCTTTGGGTTCGACGAGAATCCGGTGGACCTGAGCACGGTGTATCGTCTCCTGCGCGATTTGGAGGACCGGGGCTTGGTCACATCGCGTTGGGACACGGATAGCGGCGGCCCGGCTCGCCGTCTGTACCTAATTACGCCGGAGGGCGACGACTACCTGGCCTCATGGGTTGGCGATCTGCGCGAGACGGACCGCGTCCTGCACTTTTTCTTGGAGACGTACGACACGCACATGGACCAGCACACCTAGGCGCGGGCAGCAGCGGCCGGGCATCGAACTGGATACAAGACAGGTCCAGACTTGAGAAAAGTCGCACACCAGCCAATGAGGGCTGGTGATCATTCAGCTACAACGAGGAGGTTGAACTATGTATGAGGTAGACATTGAGCAGTGCAGCGGGTGCGAGACGTGCATCGATGCCTGTCCCAACGAAGCGATCTCGATGGTTGACGGGCACGCCTACATCGACCAGGACGAATGCCTGGATTGTGGCATTTGCATGGACGAGTGCCCCGAAGGTGCGATCGTCGAGGTATAGCATGCCACAGCACCGGTCGCGGGTCCGTGCCCGGTGTGGAAAGGAGACGTCAAAACATGAGGATCGTAGTCTCAGCCCAGGGAGATACTCTAGAGGCACCGGCCAGCCCGGTATTTGGCCGGTGTCCGACCTACGTATTTGTGGATACAGAGACGATGACGTGCGAAGCCGTACCCAATCCGGCCATGTCCCAGGCAGGCGGGGCGGGCATCCAAGCCGCGCAGTTTGTGGTGGAGCAGGGCGCGCAGGCGGTGCTAACCGGCAACCTGGGGCCGAACGCCTTTGACGTGCTACGGGCGGCCGCAGTCCCCAGCTATCTACTTTCCGGGGGAAGCGTGCGACAGGCGGTAGAGGCATTCAAAGCCGGCCAGCTGCCGGCGATGGGCGGGGCGAATGTGGCCGCTCACGCGGGCATGGGCGGTGGCGCAGGGTACGGCATGGGTCGCGGCCGCGGCATGGGGATGGGTCGTGGCATGGGGATGGGCCGTGGTATGGGTATGGGTCGCGGTATGGGTATGGGTCGCGGCACTGCCATCGACCCGTCCATGGGTCCCGGTGTCCCACCGGCACCAGCTCCCGAGCCGGAGGTGCCGGAATCGGAGCTGGCTGCCCTGCGCGCGCAGCTGGCGAGCCTGCAGCAGCAACTGGCTGAGACCCTGAACCGCATCGACGAGCTGGAAGGGAAAGGCTAACAAGCAGAGATGTCCATGGTCCAGGAAGAAGACGCCCAATTTGAGCACATGGTAGCCACTCTGCAGAGCCTGATCGACGAGCAGGAACAGGAGTTGTACTCGGCCACGGTCCTCAGGGAGGCGCGTACCCCCCAGAATCTGCGCCGCATGAATGGACCCGACGCCCAGGCGATCGTGCGCGGCTGGTGTGGAGACACGATGGAGATCTATTTGCGGCTGAGGGGTACCGTGATCCACGAGTCGACCTTTATGACCGATGGCTGTGGACCCTCCATCGCCTGCGGTAGCATGCTCACGCAGATGATACAGGGGCGAACGCTGGACGAAGCCGGCGCCCTACGTCCTCTCGATTTGCTCCAGGCCCTGGATGGTCTACCCGAAGACAGCAGACACTGTGCCCAATTGGCGGTGATGACCCTGCAGCAAGCGATCGAGACCCGGCGAGTGGGAGAGGGAGATGACGGCCAGCCACCCCTGCAGAGGAGCGCATAGGCCAATGGCTTCCCGTGTCGCGTGGGCTTCGATCGCCATCAACATCTTTCTCAGCCTGCTGAACCTGGCTATCGCCATGGCCTCAGGCAGCCTGGCGGTTGCGGCGGAGATGGTCCACAATCTGGTGGATCTGATCGCCTCAGTGGCCGTGCTGGCTGGCGTCAAGATCTCGGAACGTGAAAGCCGTACGTTTCCCTACGGGCTGTACAAAGTCGAGAATGTGGTCGCGGTCGGTGTGGCGATCCTCATCTTTTTCACCGGCTACGAGATTGCCAAGGAAGCGTTGCTGGCCGACGCGGAGCCGGCGACGGTGAATGGCTGGATGCTGGCCGGTGTGGCGCTATCGGCGGTCATCCCGTTGGCCTTCAGCGTCTACGAGATGCGGGTTGGGCGCGAGCTGAACTCCCCGAGCCTCATGGCCGATGCGCAAGAGTACCGGGCCCACGTGTTTTCCTCGGGCGTGGTGTTTCTGGCGTTGGTCGGCCAGTTGATCGGCATTCCACTGGACCGCTATGCCGCGCTGCTGGTGGTGGTGCTGATCGTCAAGACCGGCTGGGAGTTGCTCTCGGACGGGATGCGGGTGCTGTTGGATGCCTCGCTGGACCCGGAAACTTTGAACAAGGTCCAGAGCATCATCGAATCCGACGCCGCTGTCACCGAACTCCGTTCGCTGGTGGGACGCAATGCGGGGCGCTACCGATTCTTGGAGGCGGAGGTCGCACTGCGGGTGGACGATTTGGAGAAGGCGCACGCCGTCAGCAAGCGGATCGAGAACGCCATACGCAGCCAGGTTCCTCACGTGGAGCGGGTCCTGATCCACTACGAACCGCAGGTCCGCACCCACGTGCGCTACGCTGCGCCCCTCTCCGATCCTCAAGGCACCATCAGCCTGCATTTTGGCGAGGCGCCGTACTTTGGCCTGGTGACGGTACGCACCGCCGATGAGCAGATTGCGCACCAGGAGGTGCTGGCCAACCCGTATCTCCAGGAGGAAAAAGCCAAAGGGATCCGCGTTGGCGAATGGCTGGTGGGACTCAAGACCGACGTCGTCCTGCTGCAGGACGTAGGGCGGGTCAAAGGCCGTGGTCCCGAGTATGTGTTCGCCGATGCCGGGGTAGAAGCGCGGCAGACTGACGCCGGCACGTTGTCCGCAGCGGTCGCCGGACAGCTCCAGCCCCAGGCGGGGCCGGCGGAATGAGGCCACTGGTATGGATCCAGCCAGAACGGCAGTTGTGACAAGACATGGGTCACGAGAGAGAACCGTGCGTGAGCCCGGAGTAGAGAGGTATTGGAGCCGGTTCGCCCTGTCCTACAACCAGGATGGGGAGTACGTGGTGGGCCGGGCGATCCTGAACTTGATCGCGGACCATTTGGCGGCAGAGGCCTCCTGGGGCGAGGCCATCGAGTTTGGCTGTGGCACGGGGTACTTTACCCAGGCCGTTGCCCCCAAGGCCACGCACGTGTTGGCCACCGATCTTTCCGACGAGATGCTGACCGTGGCGCGGAAGGAGTTGCGTCCGTTCCCCAATGTCACCGTCCAGAAAGCGGACTGCACCGCTTCGGGGTTCCCAGACGCGCGGTTCGACTGCGTGCTGGTAGCCAATCTGCTCCATGTCCTGGCCGAACCCGAGCGGTGCCTGGCGGAAAGCCATCGCATCTTGCGGGATGGCGGCATTCTGGTCGCCGTCGACCTGACTTCCTTTGGGATGAAGACCTGCGACATGGTACGGTTGGGCCTGAGATATCTGAGATGCTGGGGCCTGCCGCCACGCCAGGGCCAAGACGCGATGGCGCCGGATGACCTGGCGGGCCTTGCCCGGCGCGCCGGCTTCAACGTGGAGACGGTAGACCTGCTGGAAGCTGGATCGAACGCGCTGTATATGAGAGGTGTGAAATGTGCCAAGCAACCGTCTACCTAGTGCACGACGAAGAAAGAACCGAAATCATGCGCGATGTGGTCCTGCTGGAGCCACTGGACCACGGGTTGCGCCTGCAAGCTTTTTTCGAAGAACCCGTGGAGATCTCGGCCCAGATCGACTATGTTGACTTTTTGAAACATGAGATCATCCTTCGCCCAATGGAGGAGGGAGAGTAACATGGCTGCCATGACGGAGCGAGAGAAACTACAAGCACTGCTGCCCCACTGGATCGAACACAATGCGGAGCACGCCGCCGAATTTCGCCGCTGGGCACATGTGGCAAGCGGCGCCGAGCCTGAGATTGAGGCGGCGGCTACACAGCTAGAAGCAGCCAATGCGGCCCTGACTATCGCCCTGGAGAAGCTGCGCGCCGACGGGAGCGCATGAGGCACGGGAACCACCCCGTTGTGATGGGCATTCATCAAAGAAGATTCAGAACCGCGACCGTCTTGCACAACAGGCGCGGGTGACAACTATCAATGGTACAAGGAGGTACTATCGTGGAAAGATATGATGCAGTCGTTGTCGGTGGGAGCGCCGCCGGGATCCCAGCAGCCATCACGGTCAAGCGCCATTATCCTGAGGCCCGGGTGGCCGTGATCCGCCAGGAGGAGAAGGTACTGGTCCCGTGCGGCATCCCATACATCTTTGGCACCCTGGGCTCGTCCGACAAGGACCTGATCCCTGACAAAGCCGTGACAGGCAATGGAGCGAATCTGGTCGTCGACGAGGTCACGACCCTCGATCGCGGGGAGCATACCGTTGCCACAGCGGGCGGTCGCACGCTGGGCTACGACAAACTGGTGCTGGCCACCGGCTCTCTGCCGGTTGTACCCCCGATCCCCGGCACCGATCTGGACAATGTGTTCTCCGTAGAGAAAAGAGTCGATTACCTCGACACGCTCTCGAGCAAGATGGACGAGGTCCAAGACGTGATCGTGATCGGTGGCGGCTTCATCGGCATGGAGATGGCCGACGAGTGCCGTAAACGGGACAACCTCAACGTGACCATCATCGAGCTATTGCCCCACTGCCTGTTCCTGGCCTTTGACGAGGATCTCTGTGTGCGAGCCGAGGAGGCGCTGGCTAGTGCCGGCGTCCAGGTGCGGACCCAAGCGCGGGCGCAGGCTATCCGGGGTAATGGCAAGGTTGAGGCGGTAGAGCTGGCTAATGGCGAGAGGCTCAAAGCTGACATGGTCATCTTTGGCATCGGGGCGCGCCCCAACGTCGATCTGGCCCGCCAATCCGAACTGGAGCTGGGTCCACTGGGCGCCATCGCCGTCGACCGCCACATGCAGACCAGTGATCCGGATATCTTTGCCGTGGGCGATTGCGCCGAAAAGATCAGCTTCTTCACTGGCAGACCGTGCCCCCTGCGCCTGGCGTCGATCGCAACAGCGGAGGCGCGGATCGCCGGCGCGAATCTCTTTGAATCGAGACGCGAGAACCCCGGTGCCGTCGGCGTCTTTTCGACGCGGATCAATGGGCTGTCCATGGGCATTGCCGGCATCGGGGAAAAGGCAGCCCAGGAAGCGCGGATCGACTATGTTGTGGGACAGGCCGAAGCGATGGACAAGCACCCGGGCAGCATGCCAGGTGCGCAGATGCTGCGGGTGAAACTGATCTTTCGCAAGTATTCGGGCGTCCTTATCGGCGGGCAGGTGTGCTGCGGCGATACCACCGGCGAGTTTGTCAATCTGATCGCTGCCCTTATCCAAGCGCGGATGCACGCCGACCAGATCGCGATGTTCCAAATGGGCACGCACCCGGCGTTGACGGCCTCGCCCATTGCCTACCAACTGGTCAATGCCGCCGAACAAGCCCTCACTCAGATGAGATGACAATTCCCACCCTGTCCGCGGCTATGTCGCCGCGGACAGGGCGATTTACGGCATCTCTAGGGTCTCACGTTCCCCCACTTTTGCTTTTGCCGCGAACGTGATATACTCAGCTCCAGTGCTACCCGGGAAGCTGGATCCCGTCCCGCCGGACGGCTCCAACCTCAGACGTGAGCCGCCGATCCGCGCGACTCCAAGATAACGGGACCGGCCCACAGGTGCCGGGGAGCAGCCACATTGGCCACTGCATGCTGGCAGACGCCGCGGATGTAGGGTGGTGGCCCACTGGAGTTGCTTGGATGCGAAAAACCGTGACGGTAGTCGTCGTACTGATCCTGCTATTCGGTGGCCTGCTGTTGCTCTTGGTCAACCGTGAGCGGATCTCTTTTTACGTCAACCTGCTCAAGGCCTACCAGCTGGGCCAGCGCTTCTTCCAGGGCTATGAGCACCTGGCCCGCGACATCCCCTTCGACCCGCAGAAGGAGGTACGCCTGGATGTCTACTCCCCCGCCGAGGGCAGCGGCCACCCCGTCCTGTTCTTTGTTCACGGCGGTGGTTGGAAGGACTATGACAAGAAGCTATTCGCCCCCGTAGCACAGAAGCTGTTGCCGGCGGGTATGGTGGTCGTGATCCCGGACTATACGCTGTACCCCGGCGCCGGGTACGAGCAGATGGCCGACGAGGTCGCTGCTGCGCTGAGCTGGACACTGGACCACATTCAGGAGTATGGCGGCGATCCGCAGCGGGTAGTGGTGGCTGGCCATTCGGCGGGCGGGCACCTGGGCGGGCTGGCGGTGATGGATCCCCGCTACCTGGCGGCCTACGGCCACCAGGGTAGCCAGGTGTGCGGCTTGATCGGCATGAGCGGCGTGTACAACGTACAGGCGGAGTATGACCACTGGCTGCAGCGGGGCACTACCCCCGAGGTGATCCTGGGCGTGATGGGCGGGCTGGAGAATTTCGAGAGGGCCAGCCCCATCCACTACGTACGTCCGGATCTGCCGGCCGTGCTGGTTCTCCATGGCGCACAGGATGAGACGGTGCCCGTCAGCATTGGGATCGAATTCGAACAGGCGCTGCGTGCGGCCGGGGCGCCGGTCGAGTTGCGCATCTACGAGGATGCGGGCCACAGCGACTACTTGTTTGCAGCACTGACCGCGGACGACAGCCCCTTGGTCCAGGATATCGTGGGATTCGTCCGGCGCTGCACCGGCTAAGAGCGCGCCAAACACGCCCCTTCGGCCGTAGCGTGTGACCCGCAGAGGAGATAGGTCCGGACCTCGATCTCGCTCGATCTCGCCGGGCCTACTGCGGTTGGCTAGCCTGCCAGGCGGCCAGGATGCGCTCGGTCAGCTGTTGCCACTCCTGGTCCACCACGCGGCGCGCCGGGTGGGCATCGTACCAGGCCACAATCTGGCCAGCCCCCAGAGAAAAGGGCCGGGTCGCCACAAAACCGGGCACGAGGCGCTTGATCTTGGTGTTGTCAAAGATGACGCTATGCGACTTGTCGCCGAGCAGATTGGCTCCCAGTTCAGGATCGAAGGCTGCGATGGTTTCAGAAGCCACGTGCACCAGTCTCGGCTCGACGCCCGCCGCGCGGCCCATCAGCGTGTAGATCTGGTTCCAGGTCAACACCTCATCCGAGGTAATGTGGACGACATCGCCGCGGGCATGGGGGTTGCCCAACAGTCCCACAAAACCGCGGGCAAAGTCTTCGTGGTGCGTGAGGACCCATAACGAGGTACCATCGCCGTGCACGATCACCGGCAGGCCACTGCGCATGCGCTCGACGTCGGTCCAGCCGCCCAGCAACGGCAGCATGGTCCGGTCGTAGGTGTGGGAAGGGCGCACGATGGTGGCCGGAAACTCCTCGCGACGGTAGGCCTGCACCAGCCGTTCCTCGCAGGCGATCTTGTTGCGCGAATAATCCCAGAAGGGATTGTGCAAGGGCGTGGACTCGGTAATGGGCAGACCGGCAACCGGCTTCTGGTAGGCCGAGGCCGAACTGATAAAGACGTACTGGCCCGTGCGCCCGCGAAAGAACTCGATGTCGAGGGCCACCTGCTCCGGGGTGAATACCACCCAATTGACAACGGCGTCAAACGTCTCGCCGGCCAACGCGTGCGCCAGAGATGCCGGGTCGTGCGCATCGCCACGCAGGACCCGCACGCCCTCCGGCAGGGGACGCTCGGTGCGGCCCCGGTTCAGGAGGGTCACATCCAGGCCGCGCTCGACAGCCAAGCGCACGCACGCCGAGCTGATGACACCGGTTCCGCCAACAAACAGGACATTCATAATCCACTCACTTTGGGTACAACTCGCGTCCCGTCCCCAGACAGGGCAGCGGAGCGATGCACGCGCGCCTAGCTGAAGGGCGCCATCTGTTGGTGCACCTCTCCCCGCTTGACCAAAGCCCAATCATAGTTGGGCTCTAGTTCCAGAGCCCGATCAAAGTCAGCCAGCGCCTCGTTGTACTGCTCCAGCAGACGATGCGTCTCGCCGCGGCTGGCATAGGCCACCGCGTAGGTGGGGTTGAGCTCGATAGCCCGGTTCAAATCAGCCAGCGCATCGGTGTAACGCTCCACCTGTCGGTAGGTGGCTCCCCGCCGGGCGTAGGTCCAGGCATTGTCCGGTTCCATTTCCAGCGCCCGGCCAAAGTCGGCCAACGCTTCACCAAAGTTCTCCAGCCGGCGGTGGACCTCGCCGCGCTTGCTATAGGCCCATTCATTGTCGGGATCCAACTCCAGTGCCCGGTCGAGGTCGGCCAGCGCCTCCTCCATACGCCCCATGCGGCGGTACATCTCACCGCGCTTGGCCAGCGCCCAGGCATTCTCCGGATCCAGCTCGATGGCCCGGTCAAAGTCGGCCAGGGCCTCGTCGAAGCGAGCCATGCGGCGATACATCTCGCCGCGGCGAGCCAGCGCCCAGTCATAGTTGGGTTCCAGTTGGACCGCCTGTTCAAAATCGGACAGCGCCTGGCTGTAGCGCCGCATCTCGCGGTGCATCTCCCCGCGCAGGGCGTACGCCCAGGCATCGTCCGGCTTCAAGTCGATGACCCGGCCAAAATCGGAGAGCGCCTCCGCGTAGCGGCCCATCTGCCGGAAGGCTTCTCCCCGGCGGCTGTAGGCCCAGACATCGTCGGGGTCCAGCTCGATAGCACGGCCCAGGTCGCGCAGGGCCTCATCGTACTGGCCCACCCGCCGGTGGATGTCGCCGCGGCGGGCCACGGCCCCGGCATCCTGGGGCGCCAGCTCGATAGCCCGGTTCAGGTCGGCCATGGCTTGGCCGTACTTTCTCATCTGGCGGTACATATCACCGCGCCGGGCCAGTGCCCAGGCATTGCCCGGATCGAGCTCGATGGCCCGGCCCAGATCGGCCAGCGCTTCATGGTACCGTCGCAGGGCATAGTAGGCAGCCCCCCGCTGGCCAAGGGCCCAGGTATCCTCCGGCGCCTGCTCCAGCACTTGGTTGAGATCGAGCAAGGCAGCCTCCGGCTCACCCAGCTGCAAATGGGTCGCACCGCGGCGCGCGCGAGTCCACGGGTCATCGGGCTCGAGCTCCAGCGCCCGGTCCAGATCGAGCAGGGCGTCGGCATAGCGTCCCACCTGGCGGAGCGCCTCGCCCCGCCGGGCACGCCCCCAAGCGTCGTCCGGCTCCAAGTCCAGCGAGTGGTCCAGGTCGGCCAGGGCTTCCTCATAGCGTCCCATCTGGCGGTAGGTTTCGCCCCGGCCCGAAAACGCCCAAGCATAGCCGGGGGCCAACTCAACGACTCGATCCAAGTCGACCAAGGCCTCCTCATAGCGTTTCATGTGGCGATAGGTTTCGCCCCGGCCGGCAAAGGCCCAAGCATCCTCGGGTTCGAGCTCGATAGCCAGATCAAAGTCGCGCAGCGCCTCGTCGAACCTGCCCATCTCGCGATAGGTAGCGCCCCGCCGGCTGTAGGCCCACGGATCGCCGGGTTCGAGTTCGATCGCCCGGCTCAGGTCATCCACCGCCGCCCCGTACTGCTCCAGCTCGCGGAAGGTGGCGCCTCGCCGGGCCAGCGCCCAGGCATTGTCCGGATCCAAGTCCAGCGCCCAGTCCAGGTCGGCCAACGCCTCGTCGAACCGGGCCACGCGCCGGTAGGTGGCGCCCCGCCGGGCCAGCGCCCAGGCATTGTCCGGCTCCAGCTCCAGCGCCCGGTTAAAGTCGGCCAGCGCCTCGTCGCAGCGGGCCATGCGCCGGTAAGTGGCCCCCCGCCGGGTCAACGCCCAGACATCGTCGGGCTCCAGCTCCAACGACCGGTCCAAGTCGTGCACGGCCAGATCAAACT